>JASEGU010000011.1 GCA_030017835.1 Actinomycetota bacterium
CTGAATGACTCTTATCTCAGGAGGACACCATTTACAGAACTTTGTGGGCTTGACTCTTCCCACTTTCAAAACTGTTATAATTTTCTTTGCGCTTTAGCAAATCACGTCAGAAAGGCTTATAGATGCAGCCCCTAGCTTTGGCAATCGTTTTCATCTTCGGCCTCATAATCGGAAGCTTCTTCAACGTGGTGATCAGTCGCTTACCAAGGGGCGAGTCAATAGTCGCCCCCGCCTCCAAGTGCCCAAATTGCGATCAGCCCATAAAGCCTTACGACAATATCCCGCTAATAAGTTACCTCATCCTCAAAGGGCGCTGCCGCTCTTGCGGTCAGAAGATATCGCCCGTCTATCCAGCCGTGGAACTCTTGACGGCCACTCTATTTGCCGCCTCATTTTATAAATTTGGACTTAGCCTTGAGCTTGCGCCCTCCATCTTCTTTTTGGGAGTCCTAATCATCGTTGCCTTCATTGACTTGCGTGAGATGATAATCCCAAATAAGATAATTTATCCGGCCCTTTTGGTCTCACTCATCTTTACCGCCGCCTCTTTTATTTATCCGCTTAAATTTCCACTCATTGGTCTTAACTCACCGCTAGAGTCGCTCATCGGTCTTTTTTCGGGCGGTCTCTTTTTATACTTTGTGGCGCTGGCCGGCGAAAAGATCTTTAGGCAGGAGGCGATGGGCGCAGGGGACATAAAACTTGCCGCCTTCATGGGGCTCTATCTTGGCCGCTACATCTGGATTGCTCTATTTTTGGGTTTCTTCTTCGGCTCACTCATTGGCCTCTTTCTCATATACTTTGGGGGCAGAGGCAAGCGCGAACTTATACCCTTCGGCCCCTCACTTGCCCTTGGCGGAGCGCTGACCCTATTCCTTGGCCCCTTTATCTACGGTTTTTATGTCTCCCTTGCCTTCGGTTAGCGGTTGGCTTAAATTTGTATAATTCGAATTTATTTTGTGATGCTTTGTCAAAAAACGATTTCTGGCTCTGTCAAATCGTTCGAATCCGGGTCCTTTAGGAAAAAATTTGCAATAAGGTATATAATATTCCTTAAGGTAGTGGCCGAATAATCGATTAGGAATAGAGGTGGGGAATAAAGGTGTTTGATAATATCAATTACGGCGGCATCATCTCGACGCTATTGGAAGCATTGGATTTAGTCAAGACCTATCTGGCTCAGGAACTGAGGTCATTGGTCGACGAGAATGTTATCGAGCCGATAATGGAAGCCAAGTCCAAGCTCTTCTCCAGCTTAATGGCGGCAATTTCCCTCTCTTTTGCTGCGGCATTTCTTTCCATCGCCGCCTTTTTGGTTTTGGTCGATTTGACAGGGTCATATCCCGTCTCTTATTCGATAGTAGGGGCAGTCTTTTTGATAATGGGTATCATATTTATAAAAAAGGCTAAGTGATCAATTTGGTTGATGAGCAAAGCATCTCAAAGGGTGATCTTCAAAAGAGGTTGGATGAGATAGGTAAAGAGGTCTCCAAAAAGGTCAAGGAGAGCGACGCTGCCAGGACATCTCTCATCACCGTGATCTTGATGGCCTTTCTTGAGATGACCCTTTTTGCCTACTTTCTGGGAAAGCGAAAGGGCAAGAAGGTCTGTAAAAAGAAGAGCAAATAACGGGATTGTAAGAGACCGGAGTCGCGCATGAGAGCTACTTGGGTGATCTCGCAAAGATGCCTCCGCTCAAATTAAGGACTAAAATCATTTTTCCGCTGAAGCAAATAAAGGCTCATCTTAAAAGCGGCATAAGCCAACGAACCTGTTTTAATGAGGCTCAAAGAGATAATCGTTGACTAAGCATTATTTTTTTGATAATCTATCTTAAATCAATATTCAAAGCCGATGAGGAAGATTAGTAGCTTAAACATAGTTGGCAATAAGAGAGTCGGGGTAGCTGAAAACCGACGCCAAAGGATTTAAGTGAATGGACTTCTTGGGCGCGAAGTGAAATCCAAAAGGTGGAGATTAGCCTAGCCGGAGGCCCCGCCGTTAAAAGGGACCAAGCGTAAAAGGAGCTGATCTGGAGCGTTTGAATGAGTGCCCCGTTGATATGGGGAATTTGAGTGGCACCGCGGAAGATAATCTTTCGCCTCTTGATTAGAGGTGGAAGATTTTTTTATTTCTGGAGGTTTTATACGTGTACTATCCAAATTTTGAAGAGTTCAAAAGAGTCTCAAAAGATCATAATCTGATACCGGTCTATAGAGATCTCATCGCCGATACCGAGACGCCCGTCTCGGCCTTTCGAAAAATCGAAGCGGGGAGCGATTACGCCTTTCTTTTGGAGAGCGCCGAAAAAGGGGAGAGGTTCGGCCGCTACTCATTTTTAGGCTCTGACCCCTATCTTAGGGTGTGGGCAAAGGGCAAGTCGGTCTGGGTAGAGGACGCTTCTGGTAAGAAGGAGCTCAAGCTAAAAAATCCTCTCTCTGCAATCGAAGAAATAATTTCGACCTACAACCCCGCCAAGATTGAGGGGCTTCCGCCATTCTTTGGGGGAGCCGTCGGTTACATCGCCTACGACATGGTGGAAAATTTCGAGGATATTAAGATATCTTCCAAAGATGATCTCGGCCTCAATGATATGGTCTTCTTCTTTACCGACACCATCCTGATCTTCGACCATCTGGCTCACAGGATAAAGGTTGTGGCAAATGCCCACATAAATGGGGATGCAAAGGCCGCTTACGAGGACGCTGGCTTAAAGATAGACACGCTCGTAAAAAAGATAGATGGCTCTTATCCTCGCGGTGGATTAAAGCCCAAGATCGCCGGGGGCTCCAAGGTGACATCAAACATCGAAAGGGACGATTTTTTGGCCATGGTCGAGAGAGCCAAGGAGTACATCAGGGCGGGCGATCTGCTTCAAGTGGTCCTCTCTCAGCGCTTCTCGACCAAATTCGATGGCGATCCCTTCGATATCTACCGGGCGCTAAGGATAATAAATCCATCACCCTATATGTATTATTTGAAGCTTGGTGCCTCAAAGATCATCGGCTCCTCTCCCGAATCGTTGGTCAAGGTGACCGGGCAAAGCGTCTCAACCTGTCCAATCGCGGGGACCAAGCCGAGGGGAAGAGACGCGGCCGAAGACTTGGAGCTCGAGACCAATCTTCTGGGTGACCCCAAGGAGCGGGCCGAGCACCTTATGCTTGTGGATCTTGGACGGAACGACATCGGACGGGTGGCCAAGGCGGGCAGCGTAGAAGTGGAGGATTTCATGACCGTAGAGAGATACTCTCACGTGATGCATATAGTTACGACCGTTACGGGTCAGCTCAAGGAGGGAAAGAGCGCTTTTGACGCCATCGCTTCGGTCTTTCCGGCCGGCACCGTCTCTGGCGCTCCCAAGATCAGGGCGATGGAAGTAATCGATGAGCTGGAGAAGGTTAGAAGAGGCACATACGCTGGGGCAATCGGCTACTTCAGCTACCTTGGCGATCTTGACTCGGCCATAACCATTCGCACGATCCTCATTCACGAGGAGAAGGCATATGTACAGGTCGGAGCGGGTATCGTTTACGATTCAAAGGCCGAGAGCGAATACGAGGAGACAAAAAATAAAGCTAAAGGCATGTTAAAGGCCGTCTCTATGGCCAAAGAAGGTCTTTTGTGAGCATTTATGGAATGAGGTCTGATAATGATACTCGTTATAGATAATTACGACTCCTTCACCTACAATCTGGTCCAATATCTTGGCGAGCTTGGAGCAACGATCGAAGTTGCAAGAAATGACAAGATAGCTTTGAGCGAGATCAAAAAGATGGCCCCAGGTCACATAGTCATCTCGCCCGGCCCCTGCACGCCGAGCGAGGCCGGCATCTCGATGGATCTCATCAAGGAATTTATGGGAAGGATTCCGATTCTAGGCGTCTGCTTGGGCCATCAGGCGATAGTCCAGGCGCTGGGCGGAAAGATCATAAGGGGCGAGGTTCCAGTTCATGGCAAGACGAGCGAGATTTACCACGACGGCAAGGGCGTATTTGTAGATATTCCAAATCCCTTCACGGCCACCCGCTACCACTCGCTCATCGCCGAGAGGAAGTCTTTGCCAGAGGTTTTTGAGATCTCGGCCAGGACGGCCGATGGGGTCATAATGGGCGTTAGGCACAAAGAGCACATCTTGGAGGGCATCCAATTCCACCCCGAATCCATCCTGACGACCGAGGGGAAAAGGATACTTAAGAATTTTTTAGACATGGACTATGGTAAGTTCGATCAGAAGGAGGAGAGATGATAGGCGAAGCGATCAAGAAGCTCGTTTCTCATAAGGATCTCGGCTTCGATGAGGCAAGGGCGGTGATGGAGGAGATCATGAGCGGTCAAGCGGCAGATGGTCAGATCGGGGCCTTCTTGACCGCTCTTAGGATGAAGGGGGAGACAGCGGCCGAGATCGCCGGCTTTGCCGGAGTGATGATGGATAAGGTCGAGAGGGTGACCCCAAGCGCGAAATTATTGGTGGATACCTGTGGCACCGGCGGCGATTGCAGCGGAACCTTTAACATCTCGACGACAGCAGCCTTCATCGCGGCCGGGGCCGGGGTGACCATCGCCAAGCATGGTAATCGCAGCATCTCGAGTGCCTCTGGGAGCGCAGATCTCTTGGAAGCCTTAGGGGTAAATATCTCCCTTAAGCCAGAGGGGGTTGCAAGATGCATAGACGAGGTGGGGATCGGCTTCATGTTCGCTCCGTCACTTCACCCGGCCATGAAGTATGTGATGCCGGTCAGAAGGGCGATTGGGATTCGCACGGTCTTCAATATGCTGGGACCCCTGGTCAATCCGGCCGGGGCCAAAGCCCAGATAATCGGGGTCTATGAGGAGGGGTTGACCGAGGTCTTCGCCGAGGTTCTCCGCGAGCTGGACGGCCGCCATGTTTTGGTCGTCCATGGGGCGGGCGGCTTAGATGAGCTTTCAACCTTGGGCAAGAGCCGGATAACCGAGCTCAAAGGGGGTAAAATAAAGAGCTACCACATAGAGCCAGAAGATCTGGGGCTAAGGAGGGTCAAGATTGAAGATATCTTGGGCGGCGACGCTAAGAAGAATGCGAAGATCACCTTAGATATCTTATCTGGCAAGAAGGGCGCAAAGAGGGATATTGCCCTCTTGAACGCGGCCGGGGCCATCCTGGTCGGTAAAAAGGCCAAGGATCTAAAGGCGGCCCTAGCTCTTGCGGCTGAATCGGTCGATTTAGGACGCGCTAAAGAAAAATTGGATCAACTCATCGCCTTTAGCGATGAGAATAAACACGAGGGGCAGAGCTAGATCATGATCTTGGATAAAATCATCGCGGGCAAAAGAGCTGAACTAATGGAGACAAAGAGCCGCCATTCTCTCCAAGAGATGAAGGCCAGGGCGGCCCAGGCCGGCCCTAGCCGCGATTTTAAAGGGAGCCTTAGGGCTCCTGGTTTGAGCCTGGTCGCCGAGATAAAGAAGGCTTCCCCCTCAGCCGGAATCATAAGGGATGATTTTGACGCTAAAAAAATCGCGAAGATTTATGAGGCGGCCGGAGCCTCTGCTATCTCAGTGATCACTGAAGAGAAGCATTTTTTGGGCAATCTTGATTATTTAAGCTTGGTCAAAAGGGCCGTTTCACTTCCCATACTTCGCAAAGACTTTATCATCGATGAGTATCAAATCTACGAGTCAAAGGTCTTTGGGGCCGACGCCATCCTTCTTATTGCGGCCGTCTTAAAGGATGACGAATTAAAAAGATTTATCCAGATTGCAGAGGAGATTGGGCTTGCCACCTTGGTCGAGGTTCACAGCGAGGATGAGCTGAAAAGAGCTTTTGAGCTCGGAGCTCAGGTGATCGGCATCAACAACCGCGATTTGAATACCTTCAAGGTCGATATTGAGACCACGTTTGCGCTCAATAAACTGATAACATCTGATAAAATTGTTGTGGCCGAAAGCGGAGTAAAGAGCAGAGAAGATATTTTGAGCCTCGAAGAAGCCAAGGTCGATGCCGTCTTGATCGGGGAGGCTCTGATGCGAAGCGGCGATATCGGGCTAAAGATAGATGAGCTATTCAAAGAGACCATTAAAAGAAGTTGAAGAGATGAACGAAAACAAGATCTTTTTGAGCGAGAAGGAGATGCCGACGGCTTGGTATAACATCCAGCCCGACCTGCCCGCCCCTCTTCTTCCGCCGCTAAACCCCGCGACAGGCAAGCCGATCGGACCAAAAGACCTCCTTCCCATCTTCCCGATGGAGATAATCAAACAAGAGGTGAGCCAGGAGCGCTGGATAGAGATACCAGATGAGGTTATGGCCGCCTACGATAGCTATCTTGGCGGAAGCTTAGAGGATTACGCCTATCCTAAAGAGAAGATAGAGGAAGCCTTAGCTGAGCTCCCTGATTTTGAGGCCAACCTCAAACTTTAAGAAGGATTAAATTTGGTAAGGGTAAAGATATGTGGGATCACCAATCTGGATGACGCTCTGATGGCGGTCGAATATGGAGCGGATGCACTGGGATTCGTATTTGCGACGAGCCCAAGGCGCATTGAGCCCAACGTTGCAAGGGAGATAATAATGGAGCTTCCTCCCTTTGTCTCCAAGGTCGGGGTCTTTGTGGATGAAGGGGCCCAAGCCGTTCAGAAAATTGCCAAGGAGTGCGGTCTGGACAGTTTGCAGTTTCATGGCAAGGAGAGAGCCGTCTATTGCTCGGCTTTCAAGGG
Source organism: Actinomycetota bacterium (assembly GCA_030017835.1). NCBI lineage: Bacteria > Bacillati > Actinomycetota > Actinomycetota bacterium. The sequence continues at coordinate 6,694 of JASEGU010000011.1, forward strand.
GGCCTACAAGGTCATCAAGGCCTTTAAGGTCTCAGCCGACTTCAAATTTGAGACCTTAAGGGGTTATGGGGTAGACGGCGTTCTTCTTGACACTTATGTTGAGGGGAGGGCAGGCGGAAGCGGGCTTACCTTCGATTGGCAAATAGCCAGGGAAGTTAAGGCCTCCTCGATGAGGCCGCTCATCCTTTCGGGTGGACTAAACCCGCAAAACGTCGCCGAAGCGATCCAAGCGGCCCACCCCTTTGCTGTCGATGTCTCAAGCGGGGTCGAAGCCGCCCCGGGCAGAAAAGACGGCCCTAAGATTGAAAAATTCATAAGGAGAGCCAAGGGCCGGCCTTGCGATTGAAGGCGGTCCCGCAAAAAAATGTTACCTGACGAAAAGGGATATTTTGGAGAATTTGGAGGCAAGTTCGTTCCCGAGACCTTGATGGCCGCCCTCATCGAGCTCGAAGAGGCTTATGCTCGCTTCAAGGATGATCCCGATTTTCTTGCTGAGGTTGAATTTTACCTAAGGGATTATGCGGGTCGCCCAACCCCGCTCTACTTCGCTCAAAGGCTTTCAGATCGCTATGGGTTCGAAGTCTTCTTGAAGAGGGAAGATCTCTGTCACACCGGGGCCCATAAGATCAACAACACCATCGGCCAGGCGTTGCTCGCCAAGAGGATGGGGAAGAGGCGGGTCATCGCCGAAACCGGTGCCGGTCAGCATGGCGTAGCCGCCGCCACCGTAGCCGCCCTCTTTGGGATGGACTGCCGAATCTACATGGGGCAGGAGGATATTAGGCGGCAAGCTCCAAACGTTCTTCGGATGAAGCTTTTAGGAGCCGAGGTCTATCCGGTCACCTCGGGCAGTCGGACGCTCAAAGACGCCATGAATGAGGCGATTCGTGATTGGGTGACAAATGTTCAAAATACCTTTTACATAATCGGCTCGGTCGCCGGGCCCCATCCCTACCCAATGATGGTGCGCGATTTTCAGACCGTTATTGGACGCGAGATAAAGGAACAGATTCTAAAGGCTAAAGAAAGACTGCCCGATTACTTGATCGCCTGCGTCGGTGGAGGGAGCAACGCCATCGGCGCCTTCTATCCCTTCATCGGGGGCGATATAAAACTCATCGGTGTCGAAGCGGCAGGTCTTGGCCTTGAGAGCGGAAAGCATGGAGCTCCCTTGGCAGAAGGATCGGTTGGGGTTTTGCACGGCTCCAAAAGCTACGTCCTATCGGATGAGTACGGCCAGATAATAGAGGCCCATTCGATCTCGGCTGGTCTCGACTATCCGGGCGTCGGCCCTGAGCATAGCTATCTCAAAGATGAGGCCCTAGTCGAGTACGGCTCGATCACGGATAAAGAGGCCCTTTCTGCCTTCAAGCTCCTCTGTCGGATGGAGGGGATAATCCCCGCTCTTGAGAGCTCACATGCTTTGGCCTACCTCGAGAAGTTAGGTAGCGAGGCAAAGGGCGGGCTTGTCGTGGTGAACCTTTCGGGCCGAGGAGATAAGGACTTGGATACGGTGGTAAAAGAATTGGAGATAAAGATTTGAGCCGAATAGAAGAGGTCTTTTGCGAACTTAATAAGGCAAACAAAAAAGCCCTCATCCCCTTCGTTGTTGGCGGCTATCCCAGCCTTGAGGTCTCTGAAAGGCTGATAGGGGGCTTGAGCGAAAATGGAGCCGATATGATCGAGATCGGCATCCCTTACTCTGATCCTCTAGCCGACGGCCCAACTATTCAGAGGGCCTATGAGGTCGCCCTCAAAAACGGCGTAGATACAGACGATATATTGGCCATGGCAGGAAGGCTTACCAAAAAGATAACAACTCCTCTAATCATAATGACTTATTACAATATCATCTACCGTTATGGCGAGGAGCGCTTTGCGACGGCGGCCAAGGAGATCGGTATCGCAGGCGTGATAATTCCGGATTTGCCGGTTGAAGAGGCGGCCGACTGGAAAAAGATTGCCGAAGCCAATTATTTGGATACCATCTTTTTGGTCGCACCGACAAGCCCGGGCGATAGGATATCCTTAATAGCCGAGGCCTCCAAGGGCTTCATCTACTGCCTTTCGCTGACAGGGGTTACTGGGGCAAGGAGCGAGGTCTCAAAGGATCTTGCCGCCTTCTTAACGCGCATCCGCACAAAGACCGAAAAACCGCTTGCGGTCGGCTTTGGGATATCCAGCCCCGAGGCGGCCAAGAACGCCGCCAAGCTCTCCGATGGGGTGATCGTCGGAAGTGCTCTTATAGATTTGATTGACCACTCTGGTATAGAATATGATAAGATTTACGAGTTTATTCAAGCGATGAAGGCGGCTATCGGGGGCTGATGCTCCCTTTGAGTCGGTCATATTAATATGCCTATATCGGAATGGTTTCAAAAAAAAGAGAAATATAACCAGGTAAGCCGGGTCTCTCGGAAGAGGGCCGTTCCCGACGGAGTCTGGTCCAAATGCGCTCACTGCTCTGAGATAATCTATCAGAAGGAGCTTCAGAACAATCTTTGGGTCTGTCCCAAGTGCAATTACCCCTATCCCATAACGGCCATCCAGCGCTTGAGCCTCCTCGTAGATGATTCCAAATACGATGAGCTGGATTTTAGCATGACCTCCATCGATCCCTTGAAATTCGACTCCGAAAAGCCCTATGCGGAGAGCATAGAGAGATCAAAAATCAAGACATCTTTAACCGAGGCCGTCATCACGGCCAGAGGCAGCATAAACGGTAAAAAGGTGGTGCTCGCCGTCATGGATTTTAGGTTCATCGGCGGCAGCATGGGGTCGGTTGTCGGCGAGAAGGTCACCAGGGCTATAGAGGTTGCCAGAGGCGAAGGACTTCCCTTCATCGCAATATCTTCATCGGGAGGTGCTCGCATGCAGGAGGGGATCTTCTCTCTCATGCAGATGGCCAAGACATCGGCTGCCATAGCTAGATTTAAAGAGACAAAGCTCCCCTTCATCTCGGTCCTCACCAATCCGACGATGGGTGGTGTTATGGCGAGCTTCGCTTCCCTTGGGGATGTTATAATCGCCGAGCCGAGGTCACTCGTCGGTTTCACCGGAGCCAGGGTCATCGAGAAGACGATTGGTCAAAAGCTTCCCAAAGGCTTTCAGACGGCGGAGTTCATGCTGGAATATGGCCACATAGACATGGTTGTAGAACGAAAGAACCTCAAAGAGGTTATATCGAAATTGCTGGCCTTCTTCTTGGGTGATCAAAGTTGAAGAGGTTCATGATGGATTTTGAAAAACCCGTAGTTGAACTGGAAATAAGGCTGGAGGAGCTGAAGAGATCCTCTTCACTCGAAAATCAGGAGATTGCCAAGGAGATAGAGGAGCTTGAGCAGAAGATTGAGAGGCTCAAAAAGAAGGTCTATTCCAACCTTGCTCCCTTCGAGAAGGTCCAGATAGCTCGCCACCCTAATCGTCCCCGCACCTTCGATTATATCGAGACGATCTTTGCCGATTTCATGGAGTTTCATGGAGACCGCCTCTATTACGACGATGCGGCCATCGTCGGCGGTCCAGCCAGACTGGATGGAAGAGGCGTCATGGTAATAGGGAATCAGAAGGGCCGGAATATTAAGGAGAATATGGAGAGGAACTTTGGCATGCCTCATCCAGAAGGTTATCGTAAGGCCCTTCGCCTGATGGATCTGGCCGAGAAGTTCTCTCTACCCATAGTCTCTTTCATCGACATTCAAGGAGCTTATCCAGGCGTCGAGGCCGAGGAGCGTGGCCAGGCGGCCGCCATTGCCGAAAACATCATGAGGATGAGCAGCCTCTCTGTTCCAATAGTCGTCATCATAATCGGCGAGGCCGGAAGCGGCGGCGCCCTGGCCATTGGTGTCGGCGATCGCATCTACATGATGGAGAACTCCTATTATTCCGTGATAACCCCGGAGGGCTGCGCCTCCATCCTCTGGCACGATGAGACCAGGGCCAAAGAGGCGGCCGAGGTCTTGAAGATAACCTCCGATTGGATGGTCGAATTCGGCATTGTCGACGGTGTCATACCTGAGCCCTTGGGTGGGGCGCACAGAGATCACAACTTCGTGGCAAGCGAGACAAAGAAGACCTTGATCCAAGCCTTTAGCGAATTGGATTCCCTAAGTCCCGACCAGATTCTTCAAAGTAGGTACGAAAGGCTAAGAAAAATCGGCCGATTTGCCGAAGAATAGTCTAAACGACCACTTGGAGAGTGATATGAAAAAGATAGGCGTTTTGACCAGCGGCGGGGATGCTCCCGGCATGAACGCGGCCGTAAGGGCCGTGGTGAGAACCGCAATCTATAAAAAGCTTGAAGTAATTGGTTTTCTGGATGGATTCAGCGGCTTAATAAAGGCCGACTTTCAAGAGCTCGATCTCTCCTCCGTCGGCGGCATGGTCGATCGGGGAGGAACCTTTCTGGGCACAGCCCGCGTTCCTGAATTCACCACCCTCTCCGGACAGAAGGAAGCGGTCGAAACCATAAAGAGACTCGACATAGATGCCTTGATCGTGATCGGCGGCAATGGTTCACTCACCGGAGCCCACATCTTCTCCAAATACTCCATTCCGACCATCGGCGTTCCGGCCAGCATCGATAATGATGTCTTTGGCACCGACTATTGCATAGGTTTCGATACCGCCGCAAATACCGCCGTCGATGCCATATCCAAAATAAGGGATACTGCCTCATCTCACGATCGCGTCTTTCTGGTCCAGGTGATGGGGAGGAATTCCGGCATGATCGCGCTCTCGGCGGCCTTGGCCGGTGGCGGCGATTCGGTCATCATTCCAGAGAGACCCTGGACCATAGACGAAATATGTAAAAATATCAAATATGGCCAGAAGCGGGGCAAGAAACACAACCTGATAGTGGTGGCTGAGGGGGCCGGCAATATAAATGAGATAGCCACCCAGATAAAATATCAGAACAATCTAGATGTCAGGGTGACGGTCCTCGGCCACATCCAGAGGGGTGGGGCGCCGACGGCATTCGATCGCAATTTGGCCTCAAGGCTTGGCCATGAGGCAGTAATCGCCCTAAAGGCCAAAGAGAGCGATAAGATGGTTGGTTTATCTGGCAGAGAGATGAAGCTTGTCGACCTGGAAGAGGTTGTCTTGAATAAACCAGAACTTGACGACAAAATCTATCAGTTGGTCAAGATATTATCCCTCTAAGCGGCATTTATTAAGGCGAGATCAATAAAGGCCTCGCGCCTAGGCGCGAGGCCTTTATCCTTTTTAAGCTGGTCTTAAATAAATGGTGCCGAAGGTGGGAGTCGAACCCACATGAGCGAAGCCCACACGAGTTTGAGTCGTGCGCGTATGCCAATTCCGCCACTTCGGCCCGTGCTTTAGCAATTATAGAGGAGGCTGAAAAGCCGGTCAATCGGTTTAAGTCTGGAACTTGGGCCAGCTCAATCCGACCGGTCTTATTAAGGATTACAGGATGGGCAGATATTTCTCCATCTCGTAAGGGGTGACCCTGGCCCTGTGATCGTTCCACTCCATCCGCTTATTCTTGAGGAACCAGCTGAAGACCTCATCACCGAGTGCTTTCTTCAAGAGCTCGCTCCCCTCCATCTCTTTTAAGGCTTCGTAGAGGTCTTCGGGGAGCGACTCGATGCCGGCCCTCTTTCTCTCTCCTTCATCCATCTCGTAGATGTTGTTTGTGACCTGATCGCTCAGCTCATATCCCTTCTCTATCCCCTCAAGGCCGGCGGCGAGCATGACGGCAAAGGCGAGATAGGGGTTGCAGGCGGGGTCGGGCGAGCGGAGCTCGATGCGGGTGGCCGCCTCTTTGCCCGGCTTATACATCGGCACCCTGACAAGTGCCGAGCGGTTGCGGTGAGCCCAACAGATGTAGACGGGAGCCTCATAGCCGGGGACCAAGCGTTTGTAAGAGTTGACCCATTGGTTGGTGACGGCGCAGATCTCTTTGGCGTGCTTCAAGATGCCCGCGATATAGGACTTGGCAACCTTGGAGAGATGGTATTCGTCGCTTGGATCATGGAAGGCGTTACGATCTCCGACAAAGAGAGACTGGTGGGTATGCATGCCGCTTCCGGCCTCCCCATACATTGGCTTGGGCATGAAGGTGGCATAGACGTTGTGCAGCTCGGCCACTTCCTTTACGACCAGACGGTATATCATGACGTTGTCTGCCATCTTGAGGGCTTCGGTGTATCTAAGGTCTATCTCATGCTGGCTCGGTCCGACCTCATGGTGGCTGTATTCAACCTGAATACCGAATTTTTCAAGTGTCAATACGGTATCGCGTCTCAGGTCGACCGCCAGATCCAAGGGGGTCAGGTCGAAATAGGTCCCCCTATCCAAGACCTCGGTAGATTTAGAGTCTTTAAAGTAGTAGTACTCGAGCTCAGGCCCGATGTAGAAGGTGTAACCCATCTCTTTTGCGCGGGCGAGGTTTCTCTTCAAAACGTATCTAGGGTCGCAATTGTAGAAGGAGCCATCGGGGTTTAAGATGTCGCAGAACATGGTGGCCACGAGTTGCCCATTGGATCTCCAAGGGAGTATCTGTAGCGTACTCGGATCGGGCATGGCTATCATGTCGCTCTCCTCAATGCGAGCAAATCCTTGAATGGAGGAGCCGTCAAAACCCATCCCTTCTGTCATGGCAGTATCGAGCTCATCTATGGTTATAGCAAAGCTTTTCAGAAGACCCAACACGTCCGTGAACCAAAGGCGGACGAACTTTATCTTGTTCGATGTTATCTTCTCAATGACCTCTTCTTTACTAAGTTCTCCCAACACTTCCTCCTTATGCTTCTATTGTCATCAACATTTTAAAACAACGCGGTGCCCTTTGAAAGAATTTTATGTTGATTCCAAGGTCCAAGACTGCTAGGATATACCCAATTATCAGCATAAAGCAATACGGTAACCGTTTGCCGTAGAAATGGGATCGACGTGAGCAAAGATATAGAGAGAAAGACCCAAGCCATACTCAAGATCTTGAGTGAAGAGGACGAACTGATTGGGGCGAGTCGCATATCTGGCCGCCTGAAGGAGCTCGGCATCGATCTTACCGAGAGGGCCGTGCGTTATCACCTAAAGATAATGGACGAGCGCAAGCTGACCAGGGTCGAGGGGAAGCAGGGTCGAGTCATAACCGAAAAAGGCCTAGAGGAACTGAAGAATGCCCTGGTTTCAGATAAGGTAGGCATGATAATAAGCAAGATAGACCGCCTGTCTTACTTGACCGATTTCGATCTGAAAGAGCGAGTCGGCAAGATAATCCTTAACGTCTCCTTGATCCCGGCCGACCAGTTCGAAGAGGCTTTAGATGTAATGAAGGATGTCTTTTCGGCCAAATTATGCATGAGCGAACTGGTCATGGTTGCCTTTGAAGGCGAGAAGGTCGGTAGCCTGGAGGTGCCGACCGATGCGGTCGGTTTTGGGACCGTCTGCAGCGTCACCCTAAACGGCCTTCTCTTTAAGAGGGGGATACCGGTTCGCAGCCGTTTTGGAGCCATCTTGGAGATGAAAGAGGGGGCTCCCAACAGGTTCACCGACCTCATAAACTATGAGGGTTCTTCCTTGGATCCCCTGGAAATATTCATTAAGAGCAGGATGACCTCGGTTAGAGAGGCGGCTAAGACCGGGTTCGGCAAGATACTAGCCGGCTTTCGCGAGGTTTCGGCCGCTGCGGCAGATAGCCTGGACGGGGTTCTCGACGAACTTATGAGCGTCGGCATCGATGGAACCATGGTCATCGGCCGTCCCAATCAACCGGTCTTGGAGACGCCCGTCATGATGGATAGCATCGGGATAGTCGTGGCCGGAGGTCTTAATCCTTTGGCCGCTGTCGAAGAGGCTGGGATAGAGACCAAAAGCCGGGCCATGTCAACGATGGTGGAATTTACGGATCTTGGAAGCTTCTGGGATCTGTTTTGATGAAATTAATAAAAAAACCTAAAGGAAGGGGGATAGTTTAAGGTTTTCGTTTTCATCCGTAGAATCGACGATCAACACAGGAGGATCTTTTAATGAATTTGCAAAGACCCAACGGCAACGACGCGACCGAGACCTCCAATAGGTCTAAGAGCGTAACCCCGGGCTCCGGTCTATGTACTCGTTGCATAGATGGGTGCAAGGGAAACTGCGAGGTCTTCAAGGCCTCTTTCCGCGGACGGGAAGTCATTTATCCTGGTCCCTTTGGCGACGTTACAGCCGGCGGTGACAAGGATTATCCGGTCGACTACTCTCATTTAAACATTCATGGCTATGCTCTTGGCGCCGAAGGCCTGCCCGAAGGCGAGGTTGGAAACCCCGACAATACCCTCTTTCCATTGGTCGATACTGAGACCGAGTTCGGTTACGAGAATAAGGTTAAGATGCGAGTGCCGATCTTCACAGGAGCTTTGGGTTCGACTGAGATAGCTCGCAAGAACTGGGAGCATTTCGCGGCTGGAGCGGCCATAAGCGGCATCTCGCTAGTTTGCGGCGAGAACGTCTGCGGAATCGATCCAGGTCTCGAAAGAAACAAACACGGCAAGATGACCAAGTCGCCCGATATGGAGAGGCGTGTCGAGGCCTACCGTCGCTATCATGATGGTTATGGTGACATCCTGGTCCAACTAAACGTCGAGGATACCCGCCTCGGTGTTGCCGAATACGTTTTGGATAAACTGGGAGTCGAGACCATAGAACTCAAGTGGGGCCAAGGGGCAAAATGCATCGGCGGCGAGATCAAGGTGAACAGCTTAGAACGAGCTCTTGAGCTTCAGAAGAGGGGATACTTGGTCACCCCAGATCCTTCGCTCCCCGAAAACCAAGCCGCTTTCAATGACGGCGCTCTTCGTCAGTTCGAGAGGCATTCACGTCTTGGTTTTGTCGACGAGGAGGAATTCTACGCGGCGGTCGAGAGGCTGAAATCTCTCGGAGCCAAGAGGGTAACCTTAAAGACAGGGGCTTATACTATGAGAGAACTGGCTATGGCTCTCAAATGGTCTTCCAAAGCCAAGATAGATCTTCTGACCATCGATGGTGCTCCGGGCGGAACCGGTATGAGCCCCTGGCGGATGATGGAGGAGTGGGGCGTTCCCACCTTTTATCTGCAGGCTATGACCAACGAACTCTGCACCAAACTGGCTGAGAGGGGAGAATATATCCCGGATATAGCCATCGCCGGCGGATTCTCGACCGAGGATCACGTCTTTAAGGTGCTGGCCATGGGATCGCCTCACACCAAGGCGGTCTGTATGGGCCGAGCTCTTATGATACCGGGCTTTGTCGGCAAAAACATCGGTACATGGCTCAAAGAGGAGTCGCTTCCAAACACCGTCTCTAAATTCGGCAGCAGCGTCGAAGAGATATTTGTATGCTATGAGACTCTCAAGGCTAAATACGGCAAAGAGATAGACGAAATGCCGCTTGGCGCCATTGCTGTCTATACCTTCTCGGACAAGATCAAAGTCGGATTGCAGCAGCTCATGTCGGGCAGCCGCAACTTCAAGATCTCGAGCATCAAAAGAAATGACCTAATGGCTCTAACTAAGGAGGCCGCCAAGATAAGCGGCATCCCTTACGTTATGGAGTCATATCGTGATGAGGCTATGAAGATAATAGAGGGTTAACGATCTAACTTCCTCTTAGAGCCAACTCAAAATGGCCGCAAGGTTTTGAACCTTGCGGCCATCAATATTTCGACTACAACGAAGAGGAGAGAGAGCTCTATCGCAGAGATTTAGGCGAACTTCCTTCATGGTTCGAGGGGATCTTCTTCAATATAATGCCCGACCTCGTTCTCCAACCCGCCTCCACAAAGGATGTGTCGGAGGCGGTCAAATTTGCGGCCGCAAACGGTCTGCCCCTTATCGCTAGGGGCTGCTCTTCCTGGGGCTTTGGCGGCTCCATCCCGGGCTCCATCCCTATCTGGCTTTTGCCGTCATGCTTGCGGCCGGTCTTGAGGGGATCGAGAAGGGCTATGAACTTCCCGACCAAGTGACCAACAATATCTACCACATGACCGATCAAGAGAGGGCGGGCGCCGGCATAACGTCGCTCCCATCCGATCTTTCCGAGGCCATTAAGCTAGCCGAATCTAGCGACTTTTTAAAGAGAGCCCTTGGCGACCACCTCTTTGAAGCCTTCATTGAGAACAAAAAAAGTAGAGTGGAACAATTATAAAGCTCAAGTTACAGAGTACGAGCTTGGAACCTATCTTCCAATACTCTAAAGACCGCTCTTTTTGGGGAGAAGGGGAGAATATCTGCCCCCTTTGAATCGACCAAAGAAAAACTCTTCTTCAAAAGAGAGACTGGATAGATTAAACTTGAGAAAGCGATAAATTTGAAGAGATATTGGAGCTGTAACTTTTGAGCAAGAAGAGAATAATACTTTTGGATGGCAATAACCTAGTCTGTCGCGCCTTCTTTGCTCTTCCACCCTCCATGATGACTTCGACTGGTCAACCGACCAATGCCGCCTATGGTTTTGCCACCATGCTCATCAAACTGATAAAAGACTACAAGCCAGATCAAGTCATAGCCGCTTTCGATCTGGGTAAATCCAAACGGGCGAGCGAGTATGCCGAGTACAAGGCGCATCGGCCCGAAGCCCCCGATGAACTGAAGAGTCAATTTCCACTCATCAAAGAGATGCTTAAGGTTCTCAAGATTCCGGTCATCGAGATCGAGGGCGAAGAGGCCGATGATATCCTGGCCACCTTGGCCAAAGAGTCGAAGCAGGCCGGCGATCTTGTCTACATAGTGACCAACGACAAAGACGTCATGCAGCTCGTTGGGGAAGGGATAAATCTATTGAGCTCCAAGAAGGGTCTGACTGAAATCCAGGTCTTCGACCGAGCGGCCGTTATCGACCGTTTCGGGGTGCCGCCGGAGAGGATGGTCGATTACCTGGGTCTCAAAGGGGACTCCTCCGATAATATTCCGGGCGTGGCTGGAATCGGTGAAAAGACGGCCCAAAAATTGGTAAGCGAATTTGGCAGCCTGGAAGAGATCTTTGAGCGTTTAAGCGAGATCTCTTCCGCCAAACTGAAAGAGAAGCTCGTTGATGAGAAAGAGATCGCCCTCTTAAGCAAGAAGCTTGCCACCTTAGATGATGAGCTCCCCTTGAGCGAGCGGCCATCCTTGGTGGGTCTTGGAAGCTGGGGCGACGATGAGCTAAGGGTCTTTCTTGAGCGAATGGAATTTATGACTTTAATACCGCGTTTCTCTAGGTTAAAGGCGGAGTTGGGCAAGGGGGACAGAGTCGCAAGCAATCGGCCAAAAGTGATTGAGGTTCAGGAGGCAAGCGAGCTATCCGCTTTGGTAAAGAGGATAGAGGAATCTCGCGCCTTCTCCTTCATCATGGCCGGTGACGATCACGATGGCGGCATATTCTCTACGGGACCAAGGATGAATGTATCCTTCAGCTCCGGTCAAGTCTACTTAATAGGTGAGGCTTCCATCATCGGATTAAAACCACTTCTCGAATCGAAGGATATAAAGAAAGCAACATACGACGCAAAGAGGGAGAAGAGGTGCCTTGCTAAGCTTGGCATAGAGCTGAATGGAGTCAGCTTCGACGTAATGGTAGCCGCCTACCTGATAGACTCCCTAAGGAACGACTACTCACTCTCTGCGCTCACGGGGGAGTTTTTGGGCCAAGATGGAGGCGAAGAGGACGAGGCGGCCTTTGCCGCATCCATCATGAATGAGCTCTCTTTGGTTCTCAAAGAAAGGCTTGATCGACTCTCATTGAGCCCCCTCTTCGATGAGGTAGAGCTCCCCTTGACTTCGGTCTTGGCCGACATGGAGATGGTTGGCGTCGGCCTCGACCTGACCTTTTTGAAGCAGCTTGCAGCAGAGCTTGAGGCCGAACTTGCTGGTCTTAAGGCCGAAATATTCTCTCTTGCTGGCGAGGAGTTCAACCTCAACTCCTCCAAGCAGCTTGGCGAGGTTCTCTTCGAAAGGCTCGGGCTGGATTGTAACAAGAGGACCAAGACCGGTTATTCGACCGACTCATCCGTCCTTGTCTCCCTCTTGGGAGCTCATCCCATAATCGATAAGATTCTGCAGTATAGGGAGGCATACAAGTTACTTTCGACCTATGTTCTTCCTCTGCCTAGGCTCGTTGATAAGACGACCGGTCGTCTCCATACTACCTTCAACCAGACGGTCACGGCAACGGGGCGCCTCTCCAGCAGCAACCCTAACTTGCAGAATATTCCGGTCAGGACCGAAGTCGGCCAAAAGATCAGGGAGGCCTTCATCCCGAGCAAGGTTGAGGATAAGCTCCTTGTGGCAGACTATTCCCAGATTGAGCTGAGGATTCTAGCTCACCTCTCGGAAGATGCCAACCTAATAGACGCCTTTGGTCGAGGGGAAGATATCCATACCTTCACAGCCTCTCAAGTCTTCTCGGTCTCCGAGGCTGAGGTCACTCGGGATATGAGGCGGGCGGCCAAAGCGGTCAATTTTGGGATAGTCTATGGCTTAAGTCCCTTCGGCCTCTCCGAACAGCTAAAGATCGAGAGGGAGGAGGCCGCCCGCTATATAGATGAGTATTTTGAGAGGTATGCCTCGGTCAAGCGATATATCGACGACGAGTTGAAGAAAGCTTATAATGAGGGGCATGTCAGGACGATCTTTGGGCGCGTAAGACGTCTTCCCGAGCTCGCGAGCTCAGATTTTAAGGTGAGGAGTTTTGGGGAGAGGTTGGCCATAAACTTTCCCATCCAGGGAGCTGCGGCCGACATAATAAAGATTGCCATGATTAGAATATCGAATGAGTTGATTGAGCGGAAGATGGAGACCAAAATGATCCTTCAAGTCCATGACGAACTGGTCTTTGAGGTCCCTCCCGTCGAGGCCGTTTCCGTCAGTGAGATGGTCAAGCGGATCATGGAGGGCGTCTGCAATTTGAAAGTCGGACTGGAAGCTGAGATAAAAATGGGTCATAATTGGAGAAGTGCCAAATAAAAAGAGGATTTTCCCTCATGTTTGCAGAAGTGTTTAACGTTCAAAATTTTTTTGGGAGGTTTGTTGGTTAATGATTGAAAGTGAGACGGCAAGTTTGCTTGATGATAGTGGAATGATGCTTGATGAGAACGGGGTGATGATCCCCGATTATGATAGCACCATCAAATTCTTCACCGAAGGAGACCTGATAACAGGGACGGTAGTTAGAGTAGACAACAACGAAGTCCTGGTCGATATCGGCTACAAATCCGAAGGCGTAATCCCCTTAAAAGAGCTCTCCATAAAGAAAGACGTTGTTCCAAGTGAGATCCTTTCGGTCGGCGATGAGGTTGAGGCGATGGTCCTGACCAAGGAGGATTCCGAGGGACGGCTCATCTTATCCAAGAAGCGGGCCAAGTACGAGAGGACTTGGGATAAGATAACCAAGGCCGCAAAGGATGAGGAGAAGATAACCGGCGTCGTCATAGAGGTCGTCAAAGGCGGCCTGATCCTGGACATCGGTCTTAGAGGATTTCTTCCGGCCTCGCTCGTCGAGCATGGACGGGTGAGGGACCTTACTGCGTACCTGGGCCAAGAGCTTGAGTGCAAGATCATTGAGATGGACAGGAAGAGGAACAACGTAGTCCTGTCGCGCAAGGCAATCTTGGAGAATTCCAGGCAAAAGGATCGCGAAGAGCTTCTGGCCAAACTGGAGAAGGGCCAAATGGTTTCCGGCCAGGTATCATCGATCGTCAATTTCGGTGCCTTTGTCGATCTTGGCGGTCTGGATGGTCTGATCCATATCTCCGAGCTATCATGGGAGCACGTAAATCACCCCTCAGAAGTGGTAGAGATCGGTGATAAAGTCGATGTCCAAGTCATTGATATCGATCGCGAGCGGGTAAGGATATCGCTCGGTCTCAAGCAGACCACTGCCGATCCCTGGCAAGAGAAGGTTGTCGGCCTCTCCAAGGGGGATATTGTCTCCGGCAAGGTTGTCAAAATGCTTCCCTTCGGAGTCTTCGTCGCTTTTGGTGATGATCTGGAGGGCATGATTCACATCTCCGAGATTTCGGAAGCCCACGTCGAGACGCCCGAAGAGGTTCTTGCAATTGGTCAGGAAGTCAGCGCCAAGGTGGTCGATATAGATCTCAAGAAGAGGAAAATCTCCCTCAGCCTAAAGACGGCTGCGCCCGAGACCGAAGCCAAAGAAGAGATGGCCGAGGCCGAAGCCGCCCCTAAAGAAGAGGTTTTATCCAAGGTGGCCGAGGTTGAAGAGGAGTCGGCTCCGCTCGCACACAAGGAAGAAGAGGCTGGTCAGCAGGATGCGAGTCCTGAAGAAGAGGCCCCTTCCACCATCCTTGAGGATAGTCATGAAATGGCGAAGGATGCGGAGGAGAAAAAGCCGCTTCCCGGCTCACTGGAAGAGGCCTTGAAGCAGATGAAGGAGGAGCGGGGCCAGAAAGAGGATTGATCTGGGGCAAGAGTTTTGCGCAACGATGAGCAAGACGACCACTTCGATTAAGTGAGATTGGAATATTGAATCAGATTTTAACATATAAGGCCGGTCTCAAGCGACCGGCCTTATATGTTAAAATGTTTTTTAACTTTACCCACTTAAGCTAGTGGAGTTGATTGTATGATCATTGGTGTAACGGGGGGAACGGGCGCGGGCAAGAGCACCGTCTCCAAGATGATAGCCGAGAAAGGCGCCTTTGTAATCGACGCCGATGAGGTGGCTCGCGAACTCATGAGCCCCGGTTCACCCATTTTAAATCGGATCGCAGACCGCTTCGGAAAGAGCGTGATAAATGAGGACTGCAGCCTCAACAGGAAGGCCTTGGGCTCGATAATATTTACCGATGAGATCGCTAAAAGAGATCTCAACGAGATCACTCACCCTTCGATTATTGCCAAGATAAAAGAGCTCGTCAAAGAGAACAAGACGCATTCGCCCGATCAGCTGATAGTCATAGATGCGCCGCTTCTCATAGATACCCCCATCTATTTCTTGGTCGATAGGGTTATACTTGTTTGGGCGAAAGATGAGGTAAGGCTGGGTCGTCTCATGCTGGAGAAGGGCTTAACTGAAGGCGAGGCGAGAATCAGGATGGAGGCCCAGACTCCGGCCGAAGAACTGGCCGCGCGCGCAAACTTCATCATCATAAACCACGGTAGTCTGGGTCGGCTCAGAGACAAGGTGGACGAGGTCTTGGCCGAGGCGGGTGTCATTTGAATCAAGACTTCAAAAATAAGAATAATATCAGGAGATGAGCGAAGAGATATTTGAGATAGATGCTCCCTTTGCGCCAGCCGGCGATCAGCCCAAAGCCATCGATGAGCTATACCAAGGCATATTGCGGGGTGATCGCTACCAAACGCTCCTTGGAGTTACCGGCAGCGGAAAGACCTTCACCATGGCCCACCTGGTGGCCAAAATCAAGCGGCCAACCCTGATCATAGCCCCCAACAAGACCTTGGCCGCACAGCTCTACGGCGAGTTTAAGGAGCTCTTTCCAAAGAGCGCGGTGGAATACTTCGTAAGCTACTACGACTACTATCAGCCGGAAGCCTATATCCCTCACACAGATACCTATATCGAGAAGGATCTCTCGATAAATGACGAGATCGATCGACTTCGTCACGCGACTACGAGCTCGCTTCTCCTAAGAGAAGACGTTATAGTCGTGGCTTCGGTCTCTTGCATCTACAACCTCGGCTCGCCCGAGGAGTATCAATCCCAAATGCTCGTCATCGAGGCAGGCGGTCAAATAGATCTAGATCAGCTTCTTCTTCGCTTGATCGAGATCCAGTACAAGAGGAACGACTACGAATTCGCAAGGGGTCTCTTTAGGGTGAGGGGGGATACGGTCGAGATATTCCCGGCCTTCGGCAAGGAAGCTTTGCGCATCGAGATCTTCGGCGATGAGGTAGAAAAGATCCTTAAGATCAATCCTCTTACCGGTGAGATAATCGAAAGGCCCAAGAGGGTGACCATCTATCCGGCCACCCATTTCATGACCAATTCCAAGAGGCTTAAAGCGGGCCTAAGTTCGATCGAAGCCGAGCTAAAGGTCAGGCTCAAAGAACTGGAGGATGGGGGCAAGCTCCTTGAAGCCCAGCGGCTAAAGATGAGGACGAGTTTTGATCTGGAGATGCTTCGTGAAGTCGGTTATTGCAGTGGGATCGAGAATTACTCTCGTCACTTCACCGGCAAAGCCATCGGCGATCCGCCCGATACCCTGATACACTACTTTCCTAAAGAGCTCTTGATGATAATCGACGAATCCCATATCTCCATCCCTCAGATTAGGGCCATGTATCATGGCGACCGCTCTCGCAAGGAGACTCTGGTCGAGCACGGTTTTCGGCTTCCTTCAGCTCTGGACAACCGGCCCTTAAAATTCGACGAATTTGAGGCTCTGACAGATAAAGCGGTCTTCGTCAGCGCTACCCCGGGTGATTACGAGATAAGCGTCTCATCCAATGTAGTTGAACAGATAATTCGCCCGACTGGTCTAATTGACCCAGAGGTTTTAGTCAGACCGACCAGCCATCAGATAGACGATCTTATGACCGAGATCGGAAAGCGGGTAGACAAAGAGGAGAGGGTCCTGGTGACCACCTTGACCAAGAAGATGGCCGAGGATCTGACCGATTATCTAGCAAATGCCGGAATTAAGGTCCGCTATCTACATTCAGACATCGACACCATCGAGCGCATTGAGATAATCACCGATTTGAGGGGCGGCAAGTTCGACGTACTGGTCGGCATCAACCTTCTTCGGGAGGGGCTCGACTTACCGGAGGTATCACTGGTGGCTATCCTTGATGCCGATAAGGAGGGGTTCTTGCGAAGCGAACGCTCACTGATCCAGACCATCGGTCGCTCGGCCAGAAATGTTGGGGGCCAAGTGATAATGTATGCCGAGAGCGTAACCCCCTCGATGGAGCGGGCCATAAACGAGACCAACAGAAGGAGAAAGCTTCAGTCGGAATATAATTTAAAGAACCGGATCGAACCGCAATCGATCAGGAAGGCCGTCTTGGATATATTAGATGTTGCCAAAGGGCATCAGCTTTCGTCCAAGGCGGCTGCAAAGAAGGAGCGGAAAAGGGGCGAGTTTAAACTGCCCAAAGATGAACTTATGAGGGTAATGATGGCTCTGGAAGAAGAGATGCGCCTGGCCGCTGAAGAGCTCAGATTCGAGGACGCGGCCGCCATAAGGGATGAAATAGCCTCTCTCAAAGAGGCGGTTAAAAAGGACTAAAGCTGCGCCCAATGTTTAAGTTCCTCTGGAACCTCGCCCGCCTTGAAGATGGCCCACTTGGTCGAAGCTGGACCGAATAATTCATATATCAATGTCGTTCCAGCTACGGCGTTTAAGGCCAGAAGCCCAAGGCGAACCAGCTGATTATCTCGAGGGCATTGAGTGCGCCCGGTTTCAATATCCCAAAAAATGAGTCCCCCAGAAAGAGACCGGTCAGAATGAATCCGACTACCTGGGTGATCTTGATGTATCTCTTTACGTACTTGCCGCTGAAAAAACCTAAAGAGTATGGCCAGTCCGGCCAGGGCGATTACGAGGCTTGCAGAGGGTGAAACAAGCGACATCGATAAGACCCGCTTTCTTTGGATGATTTAAGATGTAATCAGTTCTAACACCCGAGCTTTTTCGAGTCAAATCGGTGCAGCTAAAGATGAGGAATTTTTTTGGGGCTGCGGCGTGCTCTCGACTTTACCCTCATTGTATAATCTTATCTGAAAGGATGATCTAAGTTTGCTGGAAAAGATAATTATTAGGGGAGCTAGAGAGCATAACCTAAAGAGTATAAATCTTGATATACCAAGGGATAGATTGATCGTTATAACCGGCCTTTCGGGCTCGGGCAAGTCTTCGCTCGCCATGGATACCATCTATGCCGAGGGGCAGCGGCGTTATGTCGAATCCCTTTCTGCTTACGCTCGCCAGTTTCTCGGCCAGATGCAGAAGCCTGACCTCGACCACATCGAAGGCCTATCTCCGGCCGTCGCCATCGATCAGAAATCGACGAGCAGAAATCCCCGCTCCACCGTGGGAACCATAACCGAAATCTACGATTACTTGAGGGTTCTCTATGCGAGGATCGGTCTGCCGAGCTGTCACATCTGCGGAGCGCCCATCTCCCGTCAGAGTCCTGAGCAGATAATCGAGCAGATATTGAGACTTGAGGCCGGCGCAAAATTCTTTCTACTCGCCCCGGTGATTCGAGGCAAAAAGGGCGAGCATGGCAAGATATTCGAGGATCTTCGGGGGCGGGGCTTCTCCAGGGTCAGGGTGGATGGTGAGGTCCTTGAGCTTGCAAGTGAGATCAGACTGGATAAATACGTAGGTCATAGCATAGAGGTGGTGGTCGATCGTCTGGTGATGAAGGAGGGGATAGAGAGAAGGCTTGCCGATTCCATCGAGACGGCCCTCGAACTTTCAGATGGACTCGTAACCATCCTCAAAGAAGACGGCGACGAGACGACCTATAGCCAGAAGTTTGCCTGCTTGAAGTGTGAGATAAGTTTCGACGAGCTCTCGCCCAGGATGTTCTCATTTAACAGTCCCTATGGAGCCTGCAAGGTCTGCACCGGGCTCGGTTCGACCAAGGTGGTCGACCCAAGTCTCGTCGTTCCCGATCCCTCCTTGAGTCTAAACGAGGGGGCGATCGCCCCTTTCTACAATGGCAAGATGAACTTCTATCCCTCCATGATCCGCTCGGTTGCCGAAAGGTTTGATATAGATATGGACAAACCCTTTTTAAGACTTTCCGAGCACGAGAAAGGGATACTCTTCTTCGGCAGTGAAGGAGAGAGGGTCGAGATAACCTACCGCAATCAGAGGGGCCAAAAGAGGGTCTATCGCTCGGCCTTCGAAGGGGTCATAAGTAATCTTGAGAGGCGCTACAAGGAATCAGACTCCGACTACTCGCGCGAAAAAATCGAGCAATACATGAGGGAGATGCCTTGCGTATCTTGCGGCGGAGCCCGCCTTAAGCCCGAAAGTTTGGCGGTAACCTTCGGCGGGGTAAACATATATGAGTTCACCAAAAAATCGGCCAAAGATGCCCTGGTCTTTTGGGCTTGCACAAAGATCGGCGAGCGCGAAAAGGCGATTGGAGCCGGTCTGATAAAGGAGATCGAGGCTCGGCTCAAATTTCTGGTCGATGTGGGACTCGGCTATATCACCATCGACCGTCCGGCCGCGACTTTGGCCGGCGGCGAGGCCCAGAGGATAAGACTGGCCACCCAGATCGGCTCGGGTTTAGTCGGGGTCTTATATATCTTGGATGAGCCGAGCATCGGTCTCCACCAACGAGATAACGTCAAGCTGATCGAGACGCTCAAGAACCTAAAAGAACTTGGGAACACCGTCATCGTCATCGAGCACGATGAGGATACAATAAGGGCGGCCGACTTCATCATCGACATCGGACCTGGGGCCGGCGCCCACGGTGGGCGCGTCGTGGCCGCCGGCCCCTTAGAGCAGGTGATGAAATCCAAGGATTCGCTAACGGCCAAGTTCTTGAGCGGTGAGCTTAAGATAGAGGTCCCCAAAGAGAGAAGGAGGGTTGAGCCGGACCGAACGCTTACAATCAGAGGCGCCAAAGAACATAACCTCAAGGGGATCGATGTTGCGATACCGCTCGGTCTCTTCGTCTGCGTGACCGGGGTCTCCGGTTCCGGCAAAAGCACCCTGATTTCCGACGTGCTCCATAGCGGACTTAGGGCCCATTTCTACAATTCAAGGGAGAGGGTCGGCGCCCACGACGGGATAGACGGCTTAGAACTGATTGACAAGGTGGTAAACATCGACCAATCTCCAATCGGCCGGACGCCCCGCTCCAACCCGGCCACCTACACTAAAGTTTTCGATGAGATAAGGTTTTTGTTCTCCCAGACCAAAGAGGCCAAACTCCGAGGCTACAAACAGGGGCGCTTCAGTTTCAATGTGACCGGCGGTCGTTGCGAAGCCTGCCGGGGCGACGGGACGATCAAGGTGGAGATGCACTTCCTTCCCGACGTCTATATCCCTTGTGAGGTCTGTAAGGGCAAGCGTTACAATCGAGAGACTCTTCAAGTCCATTTTAAGGGCAAGAATATCGCCGATGTCTTGGAGATGTCGGTCGAGGAGGCCCTCACCTTCTTCGAAAATATTCCCAAGATTCAAAGGCGCCTTCAGACTCTCTTCGATGTCGGTTTGGGCTACATAAAACTCGGCCAGTCGGCCATAACCCTTTCGGGTGGCGAAGCTCAGAGGATAAAGCTCTCGGCCGAGCTCTCCAAGCGGGCGACCGGAAAGACCCTCTATATATTGGATGAGCCGACGACAGGTCTCCATCTTGCCGACATCGAGAAGCTGCTCACAATACTGACCCGTCTGGTCGATGAAGGAAATTCAGTTCTGGTCATAGAGCATCAACTCGACGTCATCAAGACGGCCGATCACCTGATCGACCTCGGACCGGAAGGCGGCGAGGAGGGCGGCTACGTGATAGCGACCGGAACCCCCGAAGAGGTTGTGAAGAACAAGGCCTCTTATACAGGAAGATTCTTAAAGCAGTTACTCTAGAGCGGGGCCGCATAGAGTTTTCAACCTAGACGGGAGAAACATTTGGATATGGAGAACAGGAAGACTTACCGGTTTTTAGAATCCTTCAAAGCGGCCCTGCCCATCGGCCTCGGTTACATCCCGCTCGGCCTGGCCTGCGGTATGCTTGGCCAGAAAGTTGGCATAAGCCCGCTTGCCATGGGCGCAATGTCGCTCATAGTCTTCGCCGGAGGCGCCCAGTTCATAGCCATCTCTCTCATCGGGGCAAAGGTGCCTCCATTCTCGATCATACTTGCGACCGGTATCATAAACTTGCGCCACATTCTGATGAGTTCGGCTCTGGCCGACTATCTAAATGATTTGGACATATCCGAGGTCATTCTATTCTCGCACGGGGTTACCGACGAGACCTTCGCGGTCAATCATAACCGGTTTGAGAGGGGAGGCTGGGGTTATGAAAACGCCCTTCTTCTCAACGTCATCTCCCACTTCTTCTGGATATCGGGCAACGTGGCCGGGGCACTAGCCGGCGGTTGGATTGTGGTCGATATCGATCTTGCAAGCTTCGCCCTGACCGCCATGTTCGTAGCCCTCCTTGTCCTCTGCATCAAGGAGCTAAATCATCTTCTTACGGCCCTATTTGCCTTCCTTTCATTCAAGACGAAGTCATTTGCCATATCCTTATCACTCGGCCTCGTCGCTTTCTGGCTGATCGGCCGGCTGATGATGCTATAGAATCTATTTATTCTATTCTTTCTTGGTGTCACCGATGGCATCCCTAAGTCGCCTCTGGCCCAGCGCTGTCACGATATCGCCTCTGGTCTTTTCCATTATCGATCTTGCCACATCGACGATGCGCCTAAGGCCGGGGGAGATGGCGTCAGGGTATGTGAAGGAGGCCAAGAAATAGTATAGGTCGTCCATCATATTTAAGAGTTCTTCAGCCCGGGCCGTCTCATCGGCCCCCAGAGAGTCCAGGGCGTTTCTGCGAAGCTCGCCGATGGCCTCACCCATGCCAGACAGATAGGCGGCATACTCCACATTCAAATCGGAAGGCGACGGGAAGGGTTTGCCTAGTATTAAAGATTCGGTTATGGCCGCTTCGGCATATTCTTTGGAGGAGTCGTGGATAAAACCGGCATGATAGATGTCTGGGTATGAGGCGAGGCGCTGCTTGCTCTGGTCGAGATTCCTTCTGGCTTCAGCCAGCAACTCTTCCGCCATTTTGTACTCGCGCTTATGGATGGCCCTGACCGCCCCCGTCGCGCTCTTTATAGCCGAACGGGATGAGGCCAGTGCCTTCTCCCTGGCCTCTTCTTTGGCATCGAAATTTGCTCTTATCTCCTCAGCCATTCTAACAAGCTCCTTGTCCACCCTAAACCCTCCTTGCAAAAATGGTTGATCGCGCTGCTTGGTCTGTTTCAGCCTATTTTCAATCTCTTAAAAGCGGTCTATTATCATAGGGTAGCATAAGGAGGCGCATAGAGTGAGAGTATCGTTCATATCAGTCTTTCTGGCCGGCATAGCAACCTTCCTGTCTCCTTGCTTCCTTCCGCTGATACCCGGATATATTTCGTTTATCTCCGGCATCTCCTTTGAAGAACTTAAGGAGGAGAGGGAGAGCCGCCTCTTCATCCAGAGCAGAACCATCCTCTTCGTTCTCGGTTTTTCGATCGTCTTTACGCTTCTGGGAGCGACCGCCAGCCTGATTGGCGGACTCATAGCGACCGCAAGGCGAGAGATAATGATCTTTGGAGGAGTCGTCCTCATCATCTTCGGCCTAAACATGATCGGCGTCTTGAAGATATCATTCTTAGAGAGCGAGAAAAGACCCCTCATTCCCAAACTTGGCGGGATATTTGCTCCCGTCGTCATGGGGATTATCTTTGCTGTAGGCTGGACCCCCTGCATCGGTCCGATCCTCTCATCGGTGCTGATTTTGGCCGGCTCGACCAAGTCGGTCCTCTTGGGCTCGGTCCTCCTCTTCATCTATTCCTTGGGTCTTGGTATGCCCCTCATTGCATCGGCCTATGCGATAAACGGTTTCTTGCGGCTCTTTGCCAAATACAAGGGCTTGATGAGACAGGTCAGAGTGGTGAGCGGTCTCATCCTGATAGTCGTGGGTCTCCTCTTTATGCTGGGAAAGTTGTACATATTGAGTTTTTAGACTGCGTCTCTTGTAGAATTAAGAGGGGAGCTCGATGGTGAAGGTGGAACCTTTCGACGGGGCGCTCTTGACCGATATCTTTCCCTGGTGTATATCGACTATCTTTTTTGCAATCGAGAGCCCAAGGCCGTAGCCATGGACCCCGTCCTTGGATCTGGACGGGTCGGTTCGATAGAAGCGATCGAATATCCTCAAAGCCGCCTCCTCGCTCATGCCTATGCCCTCGTCTCTTATGGTTATCTTGACCCTTGGACCATCCTTTTCTGCCTTGATGTGGACGGTCTTTCTGCCGCCGCTATATTTGATGGCGTTATCTAGGACTATGATCATAAGTTCGATCAAACTCGCTCGGTTGCCGCGCACGATAAGAGAGTCGTCGATCTTTGAATCGACCCTGATCCCCTTGTTCTTGGCAGATATTTTCAAATATTCTAGAGCTTCTCTGGTAAGGTCGCTCAAGATGAGGTTCTCCTTGTCCATTCCCCTAAAAGGAGCTTCGGCCAGTTTCAAAAGGCCCTCGGATAGTTCGGTCAACTTGTCTATCTCCTCAAGATTGCTCTGCAATAAGGCTCGAGCCTCTTCACCTCCGAAGGCGGGATCCCTTAAAGCCACCTCGATCTCGGTCTTCATTGCGGCCAGCGGTGAACGGAGTTCGTGAGAGGCGTCGGCCGAGAAGCGAATCTGAGCTTCGTGGGCCTCCTCGATTGGCCTCAGGGTGGAGAGGGCCAAATAATAACTGCCGATGCCCGCAGAGAAGAGGATGAATAGATTTGCATAGAGGAGGCTGATGATGAGCCTCATCCTTGTCTCGGCCACGTTATCCTCCATCATCGAGATCATTCTATGATGACCCATGACCCCGCCCTCAAGTCCTTCGACCACGGCGGCCTGGCAGCGAAAGTTTCTTACGAGCACGCTAGAAGATATGCGGTAGATGCTGAGGCTGAAGAAGAGACTTATTCCCATCACTATCAGCAAATATATTGCGGTCTGCTTTATTACGGCCCGTTTAAACATCTCTCTTTACCCCCAAGTAATAACCGAAGCCCCGCTTAGTATGGATGAGGGGTGGGCCGCTGAAAGGGCGGTCAACCTTCTTTCTGAGATAACCGATGTAGACTTCGACGGTGTTCCAGAGGATATCGGCGTCGTAATCCCAGACGCGTGAGATTATCTCGTCTTTGCTCAGTACTTTCTCTGAGTTTCTCATCATGTATTCCAAAAGGGCAAACTCGGTTGCGGTCAAGTTGAGCTCGCGTCCATCCCTTTGGGCCGCCCGGTTGCCGCTATCTAAAGTGAGGTTCTGATACTTTAGGATTGGGCCCAGGTTCTCCTTGGGGCGGCGGAGCAGCGCCCTCATCCTGGCCAAAAGCTCCTCGAAGGCGAACGGTTTGACCAGGTAGTCGTCTGCTCCCAGATTGAGCCCCTCGACCCGGTCGCCTATCTTATCCTTGGCTGTAAGGAAGATGACCGGCGCATTTATCCCTTTAAGTCGCATCTCTTTAAGTATTTCTGTTCCATCATGGCGGCCGGGGAGCATCCTGTCCAAGATGACGAGATCGTATGGCTGGGTTAGGGCAAGGCTGAAACCGTCGTCGCCGCCAAAGGCGAGATCTACGGCGAAGGCCTCCTGCTCCAGGCCCTTCTTCAGGGCGGTGGCTATCTTCTTTTCATCTTCCACCAGCAGTACTCTCATCCTTCATCCTCGAAAGTTTTAAGCGGTCGCCCATATATCAAAAATGGGCGACCGCTTAAGATTATAGGTCTTTTCAAAAGAAACCGAAAGCTTATGGCTTTATTTCAGCCTGTTCAGAGCAGTTGGGACAGACAAAGTCGCCGTCATTGGGAGCAACGTTTTGCCTATCGTCATATTTGGGGCAGTAATAGCCCCGCTCGAGCTTGCCCTTAAAGCTCTTTCTGCCCATCATTTCAAATCGCTCGGAATATGGCAGAGCTCTTCTTTCGAAACCACCGCTAATGCCTCCCCCAAAAACGAGAGCGGCTCCAAAAAGTAGCATGGTAGTCATAAAGATGACGCTCAAAACGGCCAGATATTTTGGAACCACTATGGCGCTCACCCTTTTGCCATCATTATCGGTCACCTCGCTTGAGGGGATGCTTGTCTTCTTTTCTTCCTCGTTCATCGGGCACACCTCCTTCATCGTGTCATTAGGCAAATGATAGCCAAGTTTCCTGAGAATTTCCTGAGAAACTTGGCGACAAAAGCGATATTTGATGGCCGCCCAAACTTGGGCTATATTGATATTTAAGGGTATTACCCTTTTAAAACCCTGCCGATCAACCGGTTATACAAATTTTGAAGGCTGTTATGGGAGGAAGAGATAATGAAAGAC
Source organism: Actinomycetota bacterium (assembly GCA_030017835.1). Classification (NCBI taxonomy): domain Bacteria; kingdom Bacillati; phylum Actinomycetota; species Actinomycetota bacterium. The sequence continues at coordinate 31,703 of JASEGU010000011.1, forward strand.
AAAGAGAACAAGAAGGACGCCGTCTGCGGCATGGATCTTGAGACGGGGGAGAGTCTTCATCATCAGCACGAGGGGACAGATTATCATTTTTACAGCAAGGCCTGCTTGGATGAGTTCAAAGCCGATCCCGGCAAATACGTGAGCAAGGAGGCCGAGCTCTCCTATGGGGCGGCCGAAAAGCCGATTATCTACACCTGTCCCGCAGGTCATGAGGTCGAGGGGGATGAAGGTGGCGATTGTCCGGAATGTGGGAGCGCCATGAACCGCAAGGATAAATAGTGCCCGCCAGGTGCTTGATTAAGGCATCGAGGGGCGAATGTTGGAAAATGGATTTGAGACCAAAATAAACCCCATTTAACTGGGGTTTATTTTGGTCTCTATGATATAATTTTTGTAAGATGTCTATACCGACCAATCTGGAAGACGAGTTAAAAAATCTGCCGGACGGACCCGGCGCATACATATTCAAAGACGAAAAGGGAAGGCCGATCTATATAGGCAAGGCCCTGTCGTTAAAGAAAAGAATCAGATCCTACTTTCAAAAGACGACGGGTCAATCGGCAAAGACGGCAAAACTCGTCTCGAAGATAGCCTCGCTTGACTTTCTCATGACCGATAGTGAAATGGAAGCCCTCATCCTGGAAGCCAACCTGATAAAGAGGCACAAACCCAAGTTCAACGTGAGTCTGCGAGACGACAAGACCTATCCCTTCATCGCCATATCCTTAAGTGAGGATTACCCCAAAGTCACGGTAATAAGAGGGGAAAAAAGGGCGGGCCATAAATACTTTGGCCCCTTCACCAAGGCCCACGCCATGAGGGAGACCTTGGATGTCTTGAGAAAGATATTCCCCCTTAGGACGTGTTCCAAGGCCAAGTTCAACAAGGCCAAAAAGGATTCTTCGCCTTGTCTCTATCACTACTTGAAAATGTGCTCTTCACCCTGCATTGGGGCGATCTCCAAAGAAGGTTATGATCTCTTGGTCTTGGAATTGGTCTCATTTTTGGAGGGGCGCTACGCCAAGGTGGCCTCGTCTCTCAAAAAGGAGATGGATGAGGCCGCAGCCCGTCAGGAATACGAGAGGGCGGCCTTGTGCAGGGATAAGATAAGGGCGATAGAGCATGTCCTTGAGGGGCAGAAGATGATCTCGCCCAAGAGCGAAGATAACGATTATATAGCCATAGCAAAGGAGAGGCGCCTTGCCGTCGCTTCCGTCCTTTACGTGAGAGGTGGCAAGCTGATCGGTTCCGACAGCCACGTCTTGAATCTGGGAGGTATCGACGAGGAGCAGGTCGCCTCCTCTTTCATCAAACAGTTCTACGGTCAGATCGATTCGCTGCCGAGAAAGATCTTCATTGGTGGTCAGGTTGACGAGAAGGATTTGATAGAGGCCTGGCTAAAGAAGAGGGCAAAGAGGAAGGTCCAGATCATCCAACCTCAGAGGGGCAAGAATAGGAGGCTGGTTGAGTTGGCCAAAAAAAACGCCGCTCACTCTTTGAGCTTTCAGACCATAAAGGCCAGAGAGGAGGGGGAGAGCAACCCCTTGGAGGGACTCAAAGATCTTTTGAAGCTGGAGTGGATCCCACAGAGGATCGAAGCTTATGATATATCGACCCTGATGGGGAGAGACTCGGTAGCCTCGATGATCGTTTTTGAGGACGGCCTACCCCTCAAAGAGGATTACCGAAGGTTTAAGATGGCTTACCAGGGAGGCATGAACGATGTTGCCATGATCGAAGAGGTCTTAAGGAGACGCTTTAAAAGGCACGCTAAAACCAAGACCGATCCCTTCAGCAGCTTTGCCAAGCTGCCCGATCTCGTCTTGATAGATGGAGGGTTGCCTCAGCTCACGGTGGCCGACAGGGTTCTAAAGGACCTGGAAATGACCGGTGTCGAGCTCATCGCTCTGGCCAAGCGGGAGGAGGAGATATATAGACGCGGCTCAGCAAGACCGATCAGTCTTGCCAAGGATGATCCGGCTTTGAATCTTCTGATGAGGGTAAGGGACGAAGCCCACCGTTTCGCCTTGAGTTATCAAGCTAACCTGCGGAGTGCCTCGATGCTCTCCTCGGCCTTGGACGAGCTACCCAAGATTGGTCCGGCAAGGAAAAGGCTCCTTCTCTCCTTTTTCAAGACGCCAGAGAATATTCTAAAGGCAGAGCTCCCCGATCTGGAGAAGGTTCTCTCAAGGTCACTTGCTAAAGATCTCTTCGAACACTTAAGGAAGGTGAAACTGGATGGATGAGAGCGGGCTCAAGGCGCTTATATACCAATCCAAGTGGGGTTTTGGAGCGATAATCTTTAAAGGGGTCAACGTAAAGCGCCACATCTTGCCCACCTTGAGCGAGGATGAAATCGCTCTCAACTTGGCCGATGGGTACAAAATTTTGGGCTTAGAGAGTCGGTCGAGCAGGATACCCGACGAGGTTCTTGTGCTTCGGGCCGATCTCATCGATTATTTCTTGGGCCAAAGGGTCGAGTTTAATTTAAGTTTAGATCTCGAGGGTTTTGGCCGATTTGAAGAGGAGGTTCTCCTTTCGGCCTGCCAGATACCTTACGGAGAGATGATGACCTACAAGGAGCTTGCCGGAATCTCTGGCCGGCCCAAAGCATTCAGGGCGGTTGGAAATGCTCTTGCCAAAAACCAGCTTTTGGCGATCATCCCCTGTCACAGGGTGGTTGCCACGGGAGGCGGGCTTGGGGGCTTTAGCGGACCCGCCGGCATTAAAGAGAAGCTCCTAGAACTCGAGAACGTTCACCTAGACGTTCGGCCATAAAGCTAGGATAATGAATTTAAGTAGGCTCGTATTCGAAGACCAAAAGGAGGATGATCGATCTTGAGATTCTTAAGTCGCTTGATAATAGTGGCCTTGGCCATACTCGCAGTCTCCTATTTTCTACCCGGCATCAAAATCGAGGGTGGAATGACGGTGGACGGTTTTCTCTTAGCCCTTCTGGTCGCCTTGGTTCTTGCGGTGGTCAATGCGGTCATCCGGCCCATCTTGGCCTTCTTCGCTTTTCCCGTAACCATCATCACGTTCGGTCTCTTCAACTTCGTCATCAACGCCTTCATGCTAATTTTAGTCTCCAGAGTCATTCAGGGTTTTGCCATCGATAATTTTATCTCGGCTCTAATAGGCTCGTTTCTGATAAGCCTGGCAAACGTCATCGCTTCTGGCGGCGGAGACTAAAAGGTATAATATGGAATATCTCGATTTCACGATAATTACGGGATTTTCGGGAGCCGGGAAGTCTGAGGCCGTGAAGTGCTTTGAGGATATGGGCTACTTCTGCATCGACAATTTGCCTCCCAGTCTTATTTTAAAGATGGTCGAACTATTCAGTCTGCCCGGAAGCAAGGTCAAGAAGGTGGCTCTGGTCATCGACGTAAGACTAGGCGGCCTCTTTGAAGATCTCTTTGCGGCTCTAAATGAGCTGGATGATAAGGCCGTAAGCTATCAGATCCTCTTTCTCGAAGCCTCTGACGACGAACTCATCAGGCGTTTCAAAGAGACGCGCCGCCGCCATCCCCTATCGGTTAGCGGACAAGTCATCGAGGGTATCGCGAAGGAGAGGTCGATCCTTGAAGATGTCAAAGGCCGGGCCGACATGGTTATCGATACCTCAGGCATGCGGGTCGGCGAACTCAAGGATAAGATCAGGAGCTCATTTCTGGGGGATAAGGCAGATAAGAGCCTCCTTATAACGGTCATCTCCTTCGGCTATAAATACGGCATCCCGCACGACGTCGATATAATAATGGACGTAAGATTTTTGCCAAATCCTCATTATATCGAGGATCTAAAGATGCACACGGGGGAGGAGGCCCCGGTCAGAGAGTTCGTCTTAAAGAGGCCGGAGACCAAAGTCTTCTTGAACAAGTTTTTGGGCCTTCTGGACTTCTTGATCCCCAAATATATCGATGAGGGCAAGACCCACTTCGTCATCGCTCTCGGTTGCACGGGCGGGACTCACCGCTCCGTAGTCCTGGCCGAGGAGACCAAAAAATTTCTACAAAAGCGGGGCTTCAACTCGACTCTAATGCATCGCGATATTGGAAAGGACTTCTCTTCGCATGATGCAAAGAGGTAATCATAAGGGATGGGCGGTCGCGGCCATCGGCGGCGGGACCGGACTTCCCAATGTCCTAAGGGCCGCAAAACTCTACGCCTCGGATATAGCGGCCGTTGTTAGTGTGGCAGATGATGGGGGCAGCTCCGGCCGGATACGAAGGGATCTTGGGATCCTTCCCCCCGGCGACATACGAAATTGCTTAGTTGCTCTCTCCGCCGAGGAGGAGCTGATCTTCGATATTCTCCAGCACCGTTTCGAAAAGGGTGAGCTTGCTGGCCACAATCTTGGGAATCTGATTCTGGCCGGGCTCACCGAAATCAGAGGCGACTTCATCCAGGCCCTAAAGGAGCTCAGCTCCATCTTAAATATCCGGGGCCGGGTTTTACCATCGACCGACTCCGATGTGGTTTTGGTCGCCAAGGTGAAGAATGGTCGCCTGATAGAGGGCCAATCCAAAATAGCCAAACCACTTGAGCGGGGCGGCATAGACTGGGTCCAACTCGAACCGAAATCGCCGCCTGCCAACTTGGAAGCGGTAGAGGCGATAATCTCAGCCGATCAGGTGATAGTTGGACCGGGCAGTCTTTATACCAGTATAATCCCCAACCTTCTGGTCGACGGGATATATGAGGCCATAAAGGAGAGCCGGGGCGAAAAGATCTTCGTCTGCAACATGGTCGCCCAAAAGGGCGAGACGACGGGCTATACGGCCAGCGATCATCTAGAAGCCATCTTGGCCCATGTAGGCGAAAATCCGTTCGATCACATGCTGGTCAACCTGAGTCATGACAAGATGATGAGCGATGGCCAGATTCCGGTCGAGGTGGGCTCCAGGCCAGCCATAACGGGCCTTGGGATAGAGCTTCATCTGGCCGATTTGGCCGATGACGAGACAAGTTGTCATCACGATCCGGCAAAGCTCTGTCAGCTATTGCGATCTTTGTTATAATTGGTCTTGCTCGAGTTAGAACCGAATAAACAGGGGCGATATGTCTTTTTCTTCGGATATAAAGCACGAACTTGCCAGAATAATCTCTCCCAAAGCCTGCTGTAAAAAGGCCGAGCTCTCCGCAATCTTAAAATTGGATGGATCCTTTCACATCCTGGGCCAAGGCAGATTCGCCATCCATAGCGCCTGCCAGGACGCCGCAACCGCCAGAAAGACGGTCAAGCTTATAGATGAGCTCTTTGGCTTAGAACACGAGGTGGCGGTCAGAAAATCCTCCTTCAAGCGGGGGCACGACTACCTCATCTACGCTCCCAATCAACCCAAGCTGAACCAGGCCCTAAATGAAATAGGTATCTTAGACGATAAGATGTTAATAGTGCCGAGTTTCCTATGCAGGCTGGTGAAGAGGGATTGCTGCGCCGCCTCATATTTGAGAGGGGCCTTTTTGGGCGGCGGCTCGATGGGAGATCCCGCCAAAGGTTACCATTTCGAGCTAAATACCGACAACTTTGAGCTGGCAAACGATCTTTTGAGTCTCTTCAATCGGTTTGAGATAAATGCCAAACTTAGCTCAAGAAGGAAGAATTATATGATATATATTAAGGGGAGCGAGGACCTATCCAGGCTGCTGGCTCTGGTAGGAGCCCACGACACCCTGCTTAAACTGGAAGATTTTAGGGTCGTAAAAGATGTCAAAAATTCGGTCAATCGCCTGGTAAATTGCGATACGGCCAACCTGAAGAGATCGGCCTGGGCGACCGTCAAACAGATTAAGGATATAGAATTGATAGACAAGGAGGTGGGGCTGAATAATATACCCCATGCCCTCGCTCAGATAGCCTCAAAGAGGGTGGAGTTTCCGGAAGCAAACTTGAGCGAACTTGGCGAGCTCTGCGAGCCAAAACTCAGCAAATCGGCCGTCTATCATAGGATCAGAAGGATTAAAAGCCTGGCCAGCAAGCTGGCCATATAGCATAGATACTAAAAAATAAAACCGATTTAAGGAGGAGTTAAGCATGGCAATCAAAGTTGGAATAAACGGTTTTGGCAGGATCGGAAGGAACGTATTTAGGGATGCCTTCTACGACGAGGATATTGAGATCATGGCCATAAACGATTTGTCCGACACCAAGACCTTGGCCCATCTCTTGAGGTACGATTCTATATCAGGCATCTTCGATGCCGAAGTCGAGGCCATGGACGGCGCCATAAAAGTCGATGATAAGGTTATAAAGGTCTTGGCTGAGAGGGATCCGGCAAACCTTCCCTGGAAGGATCTGGGCGTCGAGGTGGTTGTCGAATCGACGGGGCGTTTCGTCGATCGCGACGGAGCCTCTAAGCATTTGAGCGCCGGAGCCAAGAAGGTTATCATCAGCGCTCCAGCCAAGAATCCCGACATCACCATCGTCCTCGGAGTGAACGAGGATAAATACGATCCCGCAAAGCACCACATCATCTCCAACGCCTCTTGCACCACCAACTGTTTGGCTCCCGTGGCCAAGGTCTTGCTCGATAAGTTCGGAATCACCAAGGGCTTTATGACTACTGTCCACGCTTATACCAACGATCAGAGCATCTTGGATCTGGTCCATCCCGATCTTCGCAGGGCCAGAGCCGCTGCTCTCTCAATCATCCCGACCTCGACCGGGGCCGCCAAGGCGATCGGCGAGGTTATCCCAGAGCTCAAGGGCAAGATGGACGGCATGGCCATTAGGGTGCCGGTTCCAGACGGTTCTCTGGTCGATCTGGTCGTCGAGTTAGAGAAGGAGGTCACCGTCGAAGAGGTCAACGCGGCCCTGAGAGAGGCGGCCGACGAGGGAAGATTCGAGGGCATACTCGACTATACCGAGGACCCCATCGTTTCGATAGATATCGTCGGAAACTCTTACTCATCGATAGTTGATGGCCTCTCCACTATGGCCAATGGAAAGACCGTCAAGGTTCTCTCCTGGTACGATAATGAGCTCGGTTATTCCTGCCGGGTCGTCGATTTGATCGGTTATATCTCCAGTTAAATCGCAATCTCTTTATAGGGAAATCAATTGAGCGCGGGGGTCATGCTTCATGTTTAGCAAGAAGACGATTCGTGATGTCGATCTCAAGGGCAAGAGGACGCTGGTCAGAGTCGATTTCAACGTGCCACTAACCTTGGATCGCAAAGTTAGCGATGATACCAGGATAAGGGCGGTTCTCCCTACCATAAATTATCTAATTGATGAGGGGGCAAAGGTGGTGCTCGTCTCACACCTTGGCCGTCCCAAAGGACAGGTCGACGAGGCTGTCCGGCTTGACCCAATAGCCAAAAGGCTCTCCGAGCTCTTGGGCAAAGAAGTCAAGAGGGCGGATAAGACCGTAACCAGTGAAGTCAAGGCGATGGCCGACTCTTTGAAGGATGGCGACATCCTCCTTTTGGAGAACGTCCGCTTCAATCCCGGCGAGAAGGAGAACGACCCTGAGTTTGCAGGAAAACTTGCCAGCATGGCCGACATCTTCGTAAATGACGCCTTTGGAACCGCTCATCGCTCTCATGCTTCGACGGTTGGCGTGACAAGTTTTCTCCCGGCTTACGCCGGTTTTCTTTTGGAGAGGGAGGTTAGGGAGCTCTCAAGACTCCTTGAAAAACCAGAAAAGCCTTTCATGGCCGTGCTGGGAGGCAATAAAGTATCTGACAAAATCGGCGTGATCGACAAGTTTCTCGATATAGTCGATGCCATCTTGACTGGTGGGGGAATCTGCTTCTCCTTCCTCAAGGCCAAAGGGGTGGCAATTGGAGAATCTATCTGTCAGGACTCCGAACTCGACCATTGCCTGACGATGATGAAGAAGGCTGAGGATAAGGGGGTTGAGCTCCTTCTCCCAGTCGATGTCGTAATCGCCAAGGAGATCTCAGCCGATATCGAGAGTCGCATCGTGAGCGTAGATGAGATTCCAGAGGGTTGGATGTGTTTGGATATCGGGCCGAAGACGATTGAAATATACCGTAATTATCTGGCCAAAGCCAAAACGATATTCTGGAATGGTCCGATGGGCGTTTTTGAGATAGATGCCTTTTCCGCCGGCACGAAAGCCGTCGCTTCGGCCGTGGTGGGCTCGGGTGCCACCTCCATAGTGGGCGGCGGCGACTCCGATGCTGCGCTTCGAAAGTTCGGTCTCGAGGAGAAGGCCTCATTTGTCTCGACCGGAGGCGGAGCTTCGATGAAGCTTCTGGAAGGGAGTCCGCTTCCCGGACTGGAAGCTTTGCTCAGCGTTTGAAATATCGACTAACTTGATTTCAAAGGAGACCTTGCATGAGAAGACCGATGATGGCCGGAAATTGGAAGATGTATAAGGATACCTCCCAAGCCAGTCACCTGGCGAAAAGGATATCTGAGTTGACCAAGGGTTTGAGCGAGGCCGAGGTAGTCATCTGCCCGCCCTTTACGGCTCTAAAGACGGTCTCCGACATCTTGTCTGCGCCATCTGTCAAAATCTCTCTTGGGGCGCAGAACGCCTACTTCGAGGAGGAGGGCGCGTTTACCGGCGAGATCTCTCCCTTAATGCTCAAGGATTTGGGCGTCAAATACTGCATAGTCGGTCACTCCGAAAGGAGACAATTCTTTGGTGAGACCGATGAAATAGTGAACAAGAAGGCTAAGGCTCTCCTTAAGGCCGGCATTTTGCCCATTTTTTGCGTCGGCGAGAGCGAGGAGCAGCGCAAAGCCAATTTGACCGATAAGGTCATATCGGAGCAGGTCAAAAGGGGACTTGAGGGAATCTCTCCTGATGAAATAGGAATGATGGTCATAGCTTACGAGCCTATCTGGGCGATCGGCACCGGTCTTACCGCAACCTCTGATCAGGCTGAGGCTGCGATCAAGATGATAAGGGGCGAGGTCGAAGCGGCCTTTGGCAAGGAGAGTTCGGAGGCGGTCAGGATACTTTATGGCGGCAGCGTGAAACCGGAGAATATCGCCGAGCTTATGGCCAAAGATAATATCGACGGCGCCCTGGTTGGCGGGGCTAGCCTCAAGGCCGAAAGCTTCACCTCGATAATCGCCTTCGATGAGGATTAGGAGGCGGCTTTGGTCGATACAGATTGTAATCTGCGCCCAAAGCCCCTTGCCATAATAATCTTGGATGGCTGGGGGGTGTCGGGCGACAAAGAAGGCAATGCCATCTTGGCGGCCGATACGCCAAACATAGACCTCATGCTTAAGAGATACCCAAGCACCACCATCGGGGCTTCAGGTAAGTCAGTCGGTCTACCAGAAGGACAGATGGGAAACTCCGAGGTCGGTCACCTCAACATCGGGGCGGGCCGCATAGTTTATCAGGATTTCAGCCGGATAAACACGGCCATTTCCGATTCTTCCCTTTTCAACAACGAAGCCATCATTGAAGCGATGGATAGGGTCAAAAGGGCCTCCTCGACCCTTCACTTAATGGGGCTCCTCTCCGATGGCGGGGTCCACAGCCATCAGGATCATCTCTATGCTCTTCTAAAACTGGCCAAGATGAGAGGCGTCCCCAAGGTCTTGATCCATCTATTCTTGGATGGACGAGATACGCCGCCAAGGAGCGCCGTCAAATATGTTGCTAAGCTTGAAGAGAAGATGGGTTCCTTGGGCGTGGGCAAAATAGCGAGCCTCGCGGGCCGCTACCATGGGATGGACAGAGACAAGAGATGGGAGAGAGTAAGCCAAGCTTATGAGGCGATCGCTTACGGTAGAGGAGAGCATTCGCCAGGCGCCGTTTTGGCTGTAGAGAGGTCTTATGAGAAGGGTATAGGCGACGAATTTGTAAAACCTACCCTGGTTGCAGAGGAATACGCCGGTCTCAAAGACCAAGATGCGGTCATATTCTTCAATTTTCGCCCCGACCGAGCAAGGGAGATAACAAGAGCCATAACCGATCCTAATTTCGATGGTTTTTCAAGGGGAGAATATCCTCCAAAGCCGCACTTTGTCTGCATGACCCAGTATGACGCCGAATTCTATCTTCCGGTTGCCTTTCCCATACACATCCCGAAGAATATTTTGGCCGATGTTCTGGCCGAAAATGGGCTTAAACAGCTCAGGATAGCTGAGACCGAAAAGTATGCCCATGTTACCTTCTTCTTCAACGGCGGGGTCGAGGCTCCCAAAGAGGGGGAAGAGCGCATTCTCATCCCTTCGCCTAAGGTGGCGACCTATGATCTAAAGCCTGAAATGAGCGCCCTTGAGGTAGCCGAGACGGCTGTAGCCGAGATAGAGAAGGGTGAACATGATGTGATCATATTGAATTTCGCCAATCCTGACATGGTCGGCCATACCGGAGTCTTCGAGGCGGCCAAAAAGGCCATAGAGGTGGTCGACGACTCTTTTGGCCAGGTGGTCGAAGCGGTCAGAAAGGCTGGTGGCGAAGCGCTGATTTTGGCCGATCACGGCAACGCGGAGAAAATGATGGACTACGAGACCAAAGACCATTTCACCGCCCACACGACCAACCCCGTTCCGCTTATCTATGTGACCGATCGAAAGGTATCTCTTGCTCCGGGCGGCATCCTGGCCGATATTGCCCCAACTGTCTTGGATATTCTGCTCATCCCCAAATCTGCCGAGATGACCGGAGAGAGCCTGATTCGAACGGAATAAAGGCAATCATCCGGACACCCAAGCTTCGATGCGAAGCCAAGCCAAATTGGTTATGTAAATCCGATTAATTTAAATCATCAAAAAAGCTCTTGCACTAATCATGTAACTTTTGTTACAATTTCTCTACCCAGGCGATCCGGACCGGCGCCTTTGTGCCCAAGGACATTCCCACCGTCGATGGTATTCTGGTCAAGACCGACCAACTCATGCCAACCCTCGGCCTGCGTCTCTTTGGCCAGTTTGGCCTGGGCCACGTCGTGGCCGGCGCATTTGCCGCCATGTGGTCGACCATCGGTGGACTTCTCATGGCTTCGGCCGCCTCTTGGGGTCATGATCTCTACAAGCAGTACATAAATCCCAACGCTTCTGAGTTCATAAGGGTATTCGTTGGAAAATCGGCCGTTGTGGTGATGGCCGTCATCTCTCTGGCCATAGGTCTGGGCATCCCGGCTCTTCGCTTGGACAAGGCCTATCCGTCGTTGATAGCCCTCATGGTTACTTGGGCCTTTTCGGTATCGGCCAGCGCTTTCGTTCCCACCCTCATCTTGGGCAGGTGGTGGAGAAAGACCACCTTCAAGGGAGCCGTTGCCGGAATGCTTACCGGTGGTCTTGGTGCCAAGTTCTTCATTGGGATGAACATCTTAAAAGAGAGCAAGATCGTTGTCGCTGAGAGCCTATGGGGCAAGATGGGTGCTCTGACATTCCCGGTCATCTACACAATGCCTTTGGGCTTTGCTGCCATAATCATCTTCTCGATGCTTGATAAGGAAATTCCAAGCAATATCGAGGAGATTTGGGCAAGGGTTCACGGAACCGCTGCCGAAAGGGCGGAAAGGGCCATCGAGGCCAAGTATGAGCACTAATCACCGCACCCTAAAAAAACCTCCCGCGCGTACGCGCGGGAGGTTTTTTTAGGGTGCGGTGATTAGTGCTCATACTTGGCCTCGATGGCCCTTTCCGCCCTTTCGGCAGCGGTTCCGTGAACCCTTGCCCAAATCTCCTCGATATTGCTTGGAATTTCCTTATCAAGCATCGAGAAGATGATTATGGCAGCAAAGCCCAAAGGCATTGTGTAGATGACCGGGAATGTCAGAGCACCCATCTTGCCCCATAGGCTCTCAGCGACAACGATCTTGCTCTCTTTTAAGATGTTCATCCCAATGAAGAACTTGGCACCAAGACCACCGGTAAGCATTCCGGCAACGGCTCCCTTGAAGGTGGTCTTTCTCCACCACCTGCCCAAGATGAGGGTGGGAACGAAAGCGCTGGCCGATACCGAAAAGGCCCAAGTAACCATGAGGGCTATCAACGACGGATAGGCCTTGTCCAAGCGAAGAGCCGGGATGCCCAGACCTATGGCCAGAGAGATGACGGCCATCACCACAACGGCCGATTTTCCAACGAATACCCTTATGAACTCAGAAGCGTTGGGATTTATGTACTGCTTGTAGAGATCATGACCCCAAGAGGCGGCCGAAGCCATGAGAAGTCCACCGATGGTCGACCACATGGCGGCAAATGCGCCGGCCACGACGTGGCCCAGGCCAAACTGGCCAAAGAGACGCAGGCCGAGGGTTGGCATGAGTTGGTCGGTCTTGACCAGAATACCATCGACGGTGGGAATGTCCTTGGGCACAAAGGCGCCGGTCCGGATCGCCTGGGTAGAGAAATTGTAACAAAAGTTACATGATTAGTGCAAGAGCTTTTTTGATGATTTAAATTAATCGGATTTACATAACCAATTTGGCTTGGCTTCGCATCGAAGCTTGGGTGTCCGGATGATTGCCTTTATTCCGTTCGAATCAGGCTCTCTCCGGTCATCTCGGCAGATTTGGGGATGAGCAGAATATCCAAGACAGTTGGGGCAATATCGGCCAGGATGCCGCCCGGAGCAAGAGATACCTTTCGATCGGTCACATAGATAAGCGGAACGGGGTTGGTCGTGTGGGCGGTGAAATGGTCTTTGGTCTCGTAGTCCATCATTTTCTCCGCGTTGCCGTGATCGGCCAAAATCAGCGCTTCGCCACCAGCCTTTCTGACCGCTTCGACCACCTGGCCAAAAGAGTCGTCGACCACCTCTATGGCCTTTTTGGCCG
>JASEGU010000012.1 GCA_030017835.1 Actinomycetota bacterium
GGCGGCCGCAGCCGATGCCCCGGTGGTAAATCCGAGGCGTCCGAATTCGTGGGCCTCCCCCAAGCCTTTGCTGATATCACCCTCACCAAACCTTCTAAACTTTTGCGACATCGCCCTCTTTCCCCCCCAATTCGAATGCTTCCTTGGGTATCATCTCCAGCAGACTCTCTCTCGCCGCTTTGACCGTCATCGGAAGTCCGTCGATGGCGAGTCCATCTAGGGTCTTAAGTTGGTGAAATAGTATAGATATGTAAGGCAAGCGAAGGCCAGCTTGCATAAGGACCCTTGGCTCGCTAAATGCCTCCTTGCAAGAATCAGAGCTCAATATCTTTCCATTCTTTAAGATGAAGACCCTGTCGGAAAAGAGAGGTAATGGGTCGATAGAGTGAGTGGCAAATATGATCGTCGTTCCATAATTACGGTTTAGCCCCTTCAAGAGAGCAATCATTTCCGCCTCGCCGCTTGGATCTAGCCCGGCCGTAACCTCATCTAAGAGTAAGATGTCTGGCTCCATGGCGAGTACTCCGGCCAGAGAGATCCGTTTCTGCTCACCAAAGCTTAGGTGATGAATCGCCCGCTCTTTTAGGTGGAGGCCGCCGACAGCGCTCAGAGCCTCATTCACCCTGACCTGCGCCTCTTTTTCGCTAAGCCCCTGATTGCGCGGACCGAATGAGACGTCTTCCTTGACGGTTGTGCAGAATAACTGGTCCTTTGGGTTTTGCATAACCAGGCCGACCCGCGAATATATCTCGCTCCTCTTCATGCTGGCCATATCTCTTCCGCCAAGAAAGACTGAACCGCTCTTCGGTTCAAGAAGACCCGCAATAACCTTAAGCAAGGTCGTCTTGCCAGAGCCATTGGCGGCCAAAAGGGCTATAAATTCTCCCCCCTTAGCAGAGAAATCGATATCGAGCAGAGCATGGAGACCATTATCATAAAAATAGTTTAGACGGCTGCAATTTATTATGGGTCCTTTGCTTGTCGGACTCACTGGAGATTGCCCTCCAAGAATTTAAAAATGGATAAGATCAGGATTGAAGAGCCAACAAGAAGGGCAAAGCTCTTTGGGGAGAGCTTGCCAAGGGGCTCAAAGTGATATTCGCCCGAGTATCCGCGGGCCATCATGGCCTCGTGCGTCCTTAGGCTCTGCTCAAAAGAATTGACAAAGACGATGCCAATCAGCCGACTCGTCGAAGAGAGAGCATTTTTATAGCCCACATAACCGAGGCGAAGGCTTTGGGCGGCTCGTGTATCCTTGGCCTCCTCAAAGAGGACAAATACGTATCGATATAGGAGCATAGCGATCTCGGTAAAGATCTTGGGCAAGCGGCACCAGTCGAGAAGGGAGAATAGTTCGTAGGCCGGAGTCATCAGGCTAAATGCGATAAGTACTGCCGTTGCGCCAAGGGTTCGGCTCCCGATCAAAAGCCCGATAAGCAGCCCCTCCCTCTTGAAAACCACGCCAAGACCGCCTATCTTAAAAGCAAGGATCGGAGTCTTTCCGATCAAAAGCGCTTGTAAAATGATAATCATCATAACGAGGACAAGCGATGCGGAAAGCCGCTCAAAAATGAGTCTTCTTCGATGGCCTAAGGCGCTTATCACGGTAACGCTTAAAGCCCAAAGTAACACGGGCAGGACTGGCCTGTTCGAATTTAAGATGGTCAAGAATAGAACGAAGGCAACCCCTGCCTTTAAGCGGACGTCCAAACCGCCAAGCCTGCTTCCCGCTGCAACGGAATCATCGGAAATCTGCTCGAAGGAGCCCTTCATGATCGGGTCGATCCCAAGCTTTTAACTAAGAGGACCCGATATGAGTAGCCCGCCACAAATCCGCCAAGGGTTCCGGCAAGAAGAAAGACTAAAAGAAGGAGATCACCCTGATCCGTATTTATATAGGGGTCTCTGGGCGGACGGCCAGCAATTTCTGCATAGTGCTCCACAACCGTCTCGTCGACTCCGCTCCACTCTCCCTTGGTCTTCATGAGTCCAAACCAGAACGCGGCAAGGAGAAGGGTTGTGGTCACAAGAATTAAGATGGTCCTTTTCATGATATACCTCCTTGGGCGGGGCTTCTGGTCAAAAGAAGAGGCATCCGCTCGCCAATGAAGCGGTAGGCCCCGGCTGTAAAAAAACCTTCCAAGATACCTAGTGGAAGCTGGGTGGGAACGAAGGCCACAAGTATGGTAAGAAACATCGTTAAAAGAGAGCCGTCAACTTTCAGGGCTGAAGCAAGGATGAATGAGGTAGCCGTGTAGGTAGCCCAGTCTGAAAAGAGCCCCGCCAAGAAAGCCGCTCCAATAGGCGAAAGACCCAGACGTCCTGAGAGCCTAAATGCTCCATAGCCGGTGAAGGCTCCAATAACGCCCATGGCTACGATATTGGCTCCAAGAGTCGTCAGACCGCCGTGGGCCAGAAAGAGCGCCTGCAGGCCAAGGGCGATGGCCGCCAAGACGACGGTCGGGGCCGGGCCGATCAAGATGGCGGCAAGTCCGGTTCCGCAAGGATGAGAGCAAGTTCCAGCAATGGGAACAGGGATTGGCATGCAGGAGATGATAAAAACGGCGGCTCCTGTCAGGGCTACAAATGATTTGTATTCCGCCTTGGCCTCACTTTTAACCTTTATCTCCCTGATACCAAGGTAGATGAAGGGTATGGCTATAACGTACCAGAGTCCTGCCCAGCGGGCCGGCAGAATCCCTTCGGAGATATGCATGGCAAAAGCCTGGCTGGCTGAAGCGTTCATGAGTATACTCAAGGCTGCAAATATCATCCCCCCTTTAAGTAATCTTCTCTTAAAACTTTGTATCCGCTTGATCATTCTTCTCCTCCTTTTTTGTATTAGACCCTAAATCGTGCGAAGTATTGCGCCCTTTCCATTTGGCCGCCTCCTCGGGGAGCATGGGCACAAACTCCAGCTCTCCCTGCCCCAAGGGATACTCTTCCTCGCCGGCAAGTTCTAACTCCCTAACATCACCCAAAAATTCAGCCTCACGTATCCTCTTCTTCACCAACTCAAAGAGGAGCTCGTCATAACCCAAGTTCTTGCCGAAGTAGAGCCTGATGTTTGGATGCTCCTTTGCGGCTTTGCGCATCATCGATGGAATATCCAGCTTCATGTGAAGCCCCTCGTTTAAGAAGTAGGGCATAAGAAGGATCTCTTTGGCGCCGCTTCTTACGCAAAGGCTTAAGGTCTCCTTAAAAGTCGGGCCAAGGCGCGACATATTGCAGGTCTCAACCTGTGGATAGAGTCCGGTTCTTCTCAAATCATCGGCCAATAGCAACATCGAACGATCTGCCCCGGGAACCCGGCTTCCATGGCCAAGAAGGATGACGGCATCAAAGCGGCTTTTCGGCAACTCGCTTCTAGCCACCCTTGTGACTTTTGCCACTTGCCAATATGGATAGAGCATGGATCACGCTTACGGCCAAGGGGCTGCCCCCCCGGCGGCCGCATAGCGTGATATGGGCAACTCCAAGTTTAGATAGCTCCTCCTTGCTCTCCTCGACGTGAACGAACCCGACCGGCATAGCGATAACAAGGGCTGGGCTTATGCCTTCTTCGATCACCAGTCGATTCAGTTCTAGAAGAGCTGTCGGGGAGTTGCCGATGGCAACCAGTGCGCCATCAATGATTCCTTTGGCCTTTTGGACCGCAAGGAGAGAGCGGGGTATGCCCAGAGACTTGGACTCAATTATTACATCTTCATTTGCAACATAAGAATGGATGAAGCCCGAACTATAGCCAGGATTGACCATTTGAAGGCGCTCTAACGATATTCCGGCCTGAATCATCCTTGAGTCGACATAGATGGAGCTGAGACTTTTAAGAGCGGCTATCCCGGCGTCGATTGCGCCGTTGGAGATAGAAACAAAATTGGCGATGGAGAGATCTCCTGAGGTATGTATCAGCCGCCTGACCACCTCCCACTCATCTTTATTGAAAGGATGGCTCCCCACTTCGCGTTCGATTATCGCAAAGGATCGATCCTCGATTTCTTGGCCGGATATAGGGCGGGCCATTAGAGTATTTATCTTGGCTTTCGCGCAAGTAGTTTGAGCTTTAGCGGTGAGCGGGCCCTTCTTTTTGAGCGTCCTTTTTCCCAAACCAAAATCCCCCCTTAGGTATAGCTTAAACCTGACAAAGCCCATCATTTTTGACCAAGAGTGCAGATTGGATGAGGTCACAAAGCGACATTGGATTACTTGCTAGATGAAGATGGACGAAACTTGTAAGGATTCGCCTCTCTTTGTGATAGTAGCCCTTAGGCGAAAGCTCTCCCGTCTCTGGCCGCAAGTCTCTGCCCCCAGCATCATCATATATCTGAATCCAGCCCTCTTTGGCCGGCGGCTCGCTTGCGAGCTCTCCGTAATGAAATTCGTGACCCAAAAGATGGTTGCCGGGTGAGCCAAGGATGCACTCCTCCTTCAAGACCGCCTTGACGTAACCCAGCCGCCTTAGCCGCTTCGATATCCTGGTCTCTGCGGCCAAGAGTCCAAGGAGCGGGTAGCGCTCACCCTCTGCGGTCGTGACATGAGAGGAGAGATATATCAACCCGCCACACTCGGCGTAAATGGGACGCTTTTTTGCCGAGAAGTCCCTTATGCTCTCAAGCATCTTTAAGTTTTCTGAGAGAGTTTTTGCATGGGCTTCGGGATAGCCGCCGCCGATGTAGAGAGCATCGGCGGCGGCCGGCATGCAATCATCTTGCAGGGGGGAGAAGAATTGAATATCAACCCCCCTCTCCCTCATCTCATCGAAGAGGTCTTGGTAGTAGAAATGGAAGGCCTCATCTTTTGCAACGGCGATCATCGGTGAACTGATCGATCTATGCCAAGTTTCCGCCGCCTCTCCTTCAAAAGAGGAGCTTAAGCGCGGAGCGGATTTTGCGATCTCGATGATCTTGTCCAGATTGAGTAAGCCCTCTACCCTGACAGCAAACTCTAGCAATCGCTCTTTCGAAAAACCCTTTGATGAGAGAGGGGCGACCAGACCAAGATGACGGCTGCCCAAGGAAGGGAGACCATCTTTTGAAATCGCCCCAATAAGAGGAGGAGCGCCCACTGCATCGAGGGCTTCTTCTAAAATGGAGACGTGTCGATCTGAGCCCACCATATTTGCGATGACCCCTCTGACTTCAACCCCATCTAAAAATTTTGAAAAGCCGAGCACGAGTGGCGCCAGGCTGGGCCCCATTCCGGAAGCATTGACCACCAAAAGGATGGGCGCTTTCAAAATTTTGGCAATCTCGGCTGTGCTTGCAGAGAGTCCTGATGTGTTCGCCCCGTCAAAGAGCCCCATGACTCCCTCTATCACGGCAATATCTGCGCCCTGTATCGTCCTGTCGAACAATCTTTTTACGTAATCTTGGCCGGCCATCCAAGTGTCAAGGTTGTAACAGGGGCGACCGCTGGCAAGCGAAAGCCAAGTCGGATCGAGATAATCTGGGCCAACCTTAAACGTCTGAACTCTAAGGCCGAGGCGATAGAGGGCGACAGTGAGTCCGACTGAAATCGATGTCTTTCCGCATCCACTCTTAGTTCCCGCTATGACTAGCCTAGGGATTTCTCTTTTCACTCTCTTAGTAGTCCCGCCCTTTTAAATAGAATGATCCCCAAGTCATATGAGCTTGACTTGGGGATCTCCGTTTTTAGTCCCAAAGCTATCGGCCACCGCCTCCTTATCCACGGGAAGCAGGGCAATATGTCTTTCAAAGCAGGTCTTCCGACTTTACGGATCGATCTACTCACCGCGCCTTCCCCTCCCTAAGGAGAGTGGCCTACTTGCGGTTTTCGTCCCCGATTACGGCGGCGGGTCCGCGACGGATTCTCACCGTCTTCCCTATTAAGGCACAAGGCCGCTTTCAAAAAATTTATAACATACGCTGCGATTTGAAGTCAAGCAATAATTTGGTGGCCATGGGGATTTAAGAGAAATAATTGGCTCCCCGGGTAGGATTCGAACCTACGACCTAGTGGTTAACAGCCACCCGCTCTACCTGTTGAGCTACCGGGGAACAATCGGCAAGCTAAAGAAAATACCAGTGAATTATATGCAAGACGCCCTATAATTTCAAGTCCGATATCAACTCTAACGAGCCTCCTTCCTTAGAAAGATCTGGTGGCATAAAAATGCTATAAAAATAAAATCCCTGCACGTTAATTTGCAGGGATTTTACGCTTTATCTCCTCACCTTACTCCAAATAATCCTTCAGCTTCTCGCTGCGGCAAGGGTGACGTAGCTTGCTTAAGGTCTTGGACTCTATCTGACGAATCCTTTCTCTGGTTACCCCAAAGACCCTGCCGACCTCTTCTAGGGTTCTTGGATAACCGTCGGCCAAACCGAACCTAAGCTCGATCACCCTCCGTTCGCGCTCATTCAGCTCGGATAGGACATCCCTTAGTTGCTCTTGAAGTAGGCGAAAAGAGGCCTCATCGACGGGAACTGGGGCCTCCTTGTCCTCAATGAAGTCGCCGAGTTGACTGTCCTCCTCCTCGCCTATTGGCGTCTCGAGGGAAACGGGCTCCTGGGAGATCTTTAATATCTCTCTGACCTTCTCGGTAGTAAAGCCCATCTTTTCTGCTATCTCTTCGGGCGTCGGTTCCCTTCCCAGATCCTGTAAAAGCTGCCTCTGTATCCTGATAAGTTTGTTTATGGTCTCGACCATATGGACCGGGATGCGTATCGTCCTTGCCTGATCGGCGATGGCCCTTGTTATTGCCTGTCTTATCCACCAGGTGGCATAGGTCGAAAACTTGTAACCCTTGCGATAGTCGAATTTCTCGACCGCTCTTATGAGGCCGAGATTTCCCTCTTGTATGAGATCGAGAAAGAGCATGCCTCGGCCGACGTATCTTTTGGCTATCGAGACTACCAGCCTTAAATTGGCTTCAACGAGTTTTCTCTTGGCGGCCAGACCTTCCCTCTCGACCTTCTTAAGTTTCTTTAGATCAGCCGGGGTAAGGCTAGCCTCTTCTGTGTCAATCTTTTCGACCGCCTTTTCACCAGCCTCTATCTTCTTGGCCAGAGAGACCTCCTCTTTGGCGGTAAGAAGCGGCACCTTGCCGATCTCTTTTAGATACATCCTGACTGGATCACTGGTCGATATCTTTATGGGGGCCTCATAGACGCGCTTCTTCTCTGGGGCCTCTTCCTCCTCTTCCTCTTCCTCCTCCGGGCTCTCTTTGATGTTCGCGGTATCGGGAAATTCGCTGGAGTCGACCATCTCGATCTTGGACTTGGCAAATTCAGCGTATATGTTCTCGATCTGTTCCGGGATGAGATCCACCTCTTGCAGGGCGTCGGCTATCTCATCTATGGTGAGCATTCCCTTATCAGCCCCCTTGGCAATAAGTTCTTTTACCTCTTTGATCTCTAACTCTTTCAGTTGCTGCTTCAAAATATTCGTGACCTCCAAAAGCTCATATTATACTCTTTTTTAACTCTCTTCTCTCTTTTTCAAGCTTAATGAGTTCCTTGAAGAAGGCGTCGGCCTTATCTTTTTCCTGAGTCGTATCGACTTTTTTCAATTCGTGCTTAAATCTATTTATTTGACGCTCGAGATGAAAATCCTTGAGCCAAACCAAAATATCTCTAAAATGATTGGGTAGATCTTCAGCCTCCGCCATAATCTCTTCAACGGCCAGAGCAGTTAGAAGCCTTTTCAAAGACTCATCGGAGACTGAATCGATCAAACTTGTGGGCAAAAGGTTTTTTACGCCAGCTTTACTTATGGCCGAATATGCCCTTCGATTTGCCTCGACCGCAAAGAGATCCTCGCTCAGGGCCAATACCGCTTCCATCGCCAGGTCATGATGCTGGATTATCACCTTTAAGGCCTCTCTTTCGCATCTATCCTGCGCCCCCAGAACCACTTCTAGATCGACCGACTTGCTGATGTCGTACTTTTTTTTAATCTTCTTTAACTCACCAAGTAGCGCTTCGTAGCTTAAACCAAACATATCGGCCAGCCTGCCAAGATACTCCTCCCTTGCCAGACTGCTATCGATGCCAGAAATAATGGAGAGGGCCGCCTTGATGGCCCGGTTGCGACCGCTCGCATCTTTGAGGTCATGTTTCTGAAGTATCCTCTTGATGCAGTATTCGGCCAGCGGAATGGCCGCCTCAATCGAACGATTGAACTCGTCAGCGCCAAGCTGAGTTATGAATTCGGCCGGATCCATGTTTTTAGTAAGGTTGGCCACAAAGAGATCGACCTTGCTCTGTCCCAAGAGCTCAAGCCCTCTCTCGGCTGCGGCCATGCCGGCCTTATCGGAATCAAAGACCAGAACCACCCTCTCGGTAAAACGGGACAGAAGGCTTAAGTGTTCTGCCGTAAGCGCCGTTCCGAGGGTAGCAACGACGTTCTTCGCCCCAGCTTGATGCAGGATGATGACATCGGTGTATCCCTCCACCACAAGAGCTTTGCCGGACCTTGCTATCTCGTTCTTGGCATAGCCCAGGTTGTATAGGGTCGAACCCTTATGAAATAATTCGGTCTCGGGCGTATTTATGTATTTGGGAAACGCGTCTCCGAGAATTCTGCCACCAAAGGCTATTACATCACCTTTCAAGTTGAAAATGGGGAACATTACTCTATTTCTGAAGAGGTCCAGCGTGCCGCGCTCGCTCTCAGTCAAGAGGCCTCCCGAAAGAAGATCCTTATGGTTGAAGCCCTTTTTTATCAAGAATTCCATCAAGGCCCGCCCATTGGCCGGCGCATAGCCTATCCCAAAGCTTGCGATGGAATCCGCTTCAATGCCCCTTTGTGCTAAATAGTCCCTTGCCTTCTTCCCGCTCTCAGTCTCTGAGAGGATGTGAGCAAAGTACCTCCTTGCCAAGCTGTTGGCCTTGATCATCTTCTCTTTTTTGGATGCAGCCGCCTTATTTTTGGGCAAGTCATAGGTAATCTTGTGCCCCATCTTGGCAGCCAGCACCTCTACGGCCTCGATGAAGTCTAAATTTTCGCTCTTCATAAGAAAAGTATAGACGTCTCCACCCTCACCGCATCCAAAACAGTGAAAGAGCTGTTTTTGAGGATCGACCACAAAGGATGGTGTCTTCTCTTTATGGAAGGGGCAGAGACCCTTAAATATCCGCCCGGTCTTCTTCAGGTTGACATAGGCCGAAATGACCTCGACGAGATCGCTCGACTCTCTTATCTGGATGATATCATCGTCTCTAATTTTTCCTGGCATCTAGCACATCTCGATTTATGTTGGGTGGGCAATAAATGGGTGAAGTCTTCCAAGTCCTCCGGTCGATCCCTTAAGTGACTTATTCGACGAGCGCCCTTAAAACTCCTTGACGAATAAAGGAGGGCGAAGTAATCGCCCTCCTTTATCGCTTTTAAGCTCTACTGATTTAATTAATGAAGAAAGCTGTTTATAAATAAGGGCGCAAAGACAAGAGCGGTTATGCTCATTATCTTTATCAAAATATTCATTGATGGCCCTGCGGTATCCTTGAAGGGATCTCCAACCGTGTCTCCAACGACCGCCGCCTTGTGAGCGGGCGAACCTTTACCTCCAAGATTTCCCGCTTCGATATATTTCTTAGCGTTGTCCCAGGCGCCTCCAGCGTTAGCCATCATGACGGCCATCAGAAATCCTGAGACCAGAACACCTGCAAGTAGACCGCCCAAAGCTTCGGGGCCAAAGACTTTACCCACGATCAAGGGGACAGCCACAGCGATGAGGCTCGGGATGACCATCTCTCTTAATGCAGCAGTCGTGCTTATGTCGACGCAGCGGGCATAGTCAGCCTGCGCCTCGCCCTCCATCAGTCCTTCAATCTCCTTAAATTGCCTTCTTACCTCTTCAATCATGGAGAAGGCGGCTTTGCCGACCGCCTCGATAGTGAGGGCCGAGAAGAGGTAGGGGGTAGCGACTCCAATTAGAAGACCGATTATTACCTTGTAATTCATGACATCGATATATCTTAAATTTACCGCTTGAGTATAGGCGCTAAAGAGCGCGAGCGAAGTGAGCGCGGCCGAACCGATGGCAAAACCCTTTGCGATGGCCGCGGTGGTATTGCCGAGAGAATCGAGACTGTCGGTTATCTTTCTTACTTCAGGGCCAAGGCCGGCCATCTCAGATATGCCGCCAGCATTGTCTGCAATCGGTCCATAAGCATCAACGCCAACGACTATTCCGGTCGTGGCCAGCATTCCGAGAGCAGCAAGAGCTATACCATAGATGCCACCGCCCATCATGGCCGCCTCACCGGCCACATGTGAGACGAAGATGCCGCCGCAGACCAGGGCCACCGGCCAGACGGTGCTCTTGAGCCCAACCGAGTACCCGGAAAGGACGGCTGTAGCCGGACCCGTCGTGGCCGCATCGGCGATGCCTTTGACCGAAGCGTACGAATCTGAAGTGTAGATTTCGGTAACGAAACCTATCGCCACGCCGGCCACAAGACCGGCGACTATTGAGTAGAAGAAGGCTATCTTTGCCGGCCCTAAAACGATCTTGACCAAGAAGTAAGAGGCGATGATGGTGAGTATGGCCGCAGAATAGGTCCCCTTGGTTAAGACCCTATGGAGATGACCATCATCCTTGGTCACACGGACGAAGAAGGTGCCGATGATGGAGCAGATGATGCCCGCAGCTGCGATCATGAATGGCAAAAACATCCCTTGTGCGCCGAGCACGATGGCTCCCAAGGTCATGGCGGCAACGATAGCGCCCACATAAGATTCGAACAGATCGGCCCCCATGCCTGCGACGTCGCCGACATTATCTCCCACGTTGTCGGCTATAACGGCCGGGTTCCTGGGATCGTCTTCGGGAATTCCGGCTTCAACCTTGCCGACCAGGTCGGCTCCGACATCAGCGGCCTTGGTATAGATTCCGCCTCCCACGCGGGCAAAGAGAGCTATCGAGCTTGCGCCGAGAGCAAAGCCGTTGATTATCTCGTATCCTTTGATCGCATCTCGGAAGATGATGTAGAAGATGCCGAGACCGAGAAGGGCGAGTCCGACCACAGACATGCCCATAACGGCACCGCCCCGAAAGGCTATGCCCAGAGCCTGGCCGACACCTTCTTTCGCAGCATTCGTGGTTCTGGCATTTGCTCTGGTTGCAATGTTTAAGCCGATGAATCCGGCCCCGGCCGAAAGGATGGCTCCGCAAATGAAGGCAACCGCTGTAAAGGGATTGATGAAGACGTAGAGCATCGCCGCCATGAAGAGAACGAAAAATACCAGAGCTTTGTACTCGCGAGTCAAGAAAGCCATGGCTCCCTCTTGGATCGCCTTGGAGATCTGTTGCATCTTCTCGTCTCCCGGTGAGGCCTTCATCACACCGCTCGCCAGATAGGCGGCGTAGATCAGGGCGATCACTCCAGATAGAGGTGCAAGAAAAGCAAAACCTTCAATCATCTAGACTTCTCCTTTCGCTTCAATTTTGAGTCATTTTAGCACAGCCGATATTGGTAATAAATAAGCTTTTTAGGTCTTAAACCATCCAGGCTTTGGGCAAGAAGAGCTCTTCGAAACGCTTGATCGCAAAGCGGTCGGTCATGCCGGCGACATAATCACATATCTTTACGGGCAGGTGCTCCTCTTTTTCAGGAGCAAACTCGCCGGGTAATTGGGCGGGATTGTTTAAGTAGTGAAAGAAGAGCATCTCTACCACCTTCTTGGCCCTTGGCACCTCTTCCTTGGCCAAAGAGCCGACGTAGACCCTCTCAAACAGAAAACTCCTCAGCTCGTTCATGGCAGAAGAGAATTCTTGACTGAGACCCACTTTGCCCGAACCCATGCTGGTCTCAATCATGTTATTTACCATGTTGTTTACCCGAGTGCCGTGGTGGAGACCCAAAGCGGCCGTAAGTTCGCCCGGCAGATCGTCTTTGGTTATGACATTCGCCCTTATGGCATCATCGATGTCGTGATTGATGTAAGCAATCCTATCGGCCAGTCTGACAATCTCTCCCTCGAGGGTGGCCGGCATATCCTTCCCGGTATGTTTCAAGATGCCGTCCCTTACCTCGAAGGTCAGATTGAGACCCTTTCCCTCATACTCCAGAAAATCGACCACCCTAAGACTCTGATGGTTGTGCTTGAACGACTTTGGTGCCTCTGGAAAGTCGCCAGATATCTTGGTTAGACATTCGCTTAAAGCCTCCTCTCCGGTATGACCGAAAGGAGTATGTCCAAGATCGTGGCCCAAAGCTATGGCTTCGACCAGATCTTCGTTTAAATTCATTGCCCGAGCTATCGTCCTGGATATCTGTGATACCTCAAGGGTGTGGGTGAGACGGGTCCGGTAATGATCCTTTTCCGGGGCCAGAAAGACTTGAGTCTTATGGGAGAGGCGACGAAAGGCCTTGGAGTGGATTATCCTGTCGCGATCCCGCTGAAAATCGGTCCTGAGCGGACAGGGTTTAAGCGGCGTCCTTCTGCCTAAGCTCTCTCTGCTCAATTTTGCAAAAGAGGAGAGGGTGGTAGCCTCCCTCTCCTCCAGTCTCTTTCGGATATCCACCCTTATGTCCTATCCCTTGAAATCATCGATAGATCCCGCTTAACTCCTCAAACATTCTAAGGCCCAGGACTTGAGCCCGCTTGTTGGCGTAGGAGTCTTCTTGTGCTGGCTTGACCCCGCAGACGCCTTGATGCCCGGCGTCAAACTTCTTTGAGCCGGCCCCAACTATCTTCATGCCGTGTATCAGCATCATATCGTGCATGGTCTTTACCGTAGTCTCCTGACCGCCAAATTTTGAACCTCCGACGGAGATGGCTCCCCCAAGCTTACCAATGAGAGCTTTCTCTCCCCGCAGATGACGAGATTTATCCCAATACGCTTTAAGCTGGGCTGAAACGGTGCCAAAATAGACTGGGCTTGCCATCACCATAGCATCGGCCGACATCAACCTGTTGAACGAATCCTCCAGCAGAGTCCCGGCAAAACAGCTCTTGTTGCACGGACTTGAACAGGCTCTGCAGAAGGGATCCTTGTCCTTCGCCATGATGCTCGCAACCTCTTCTATAAGAACGTCTGCCCCCTCCTTGGCAAGTTCATCCAGAGCCACCCTCAAGAGGTGGTACGTGTTCCCTTCCAAGTTTGGGCTTCCATTGAGCCCAACTACGAGCATCTCTTACCCCCGATCATCATTTTGTCGTATCTCCATCGGCTCCGAGAGCGGCTTGAGCGGCGGCGAGCCTTGCCAGCGGCACCCGGTAAGGCGAACAGCTGACATAGGTCAGACCGATCTTATGACAAAAGTTTATAGATGAAGGCTCGCCGCCATGCTCGCCGCATATTCCCAGCTTTATATCTGGCTTTTTGGTGCGTGCCAAGTTGCAAGCGGTCTCTACCAGGAATCCGACGCCATTTACATCGAGGGTCTCGAAAGGATTTACCGGAAGGACCTTGCCTTCAAGATATTTTGCCAGAAACTTGGCCTCGGCATCGTCACGGCTGAAACCGAAGGTGGTCTGAGTAAGATCATTGGTTCCAAACGAGAAGAAGTCGGCAAAGTCAGCAATCTCATCTGCAGTCACAGCCGCCCTTGGGAGCTCAATCATGGTGCCGATCTTGTAGTCGATATCGGCTCCTTTGTCGGCTAGAATTGCCTTTGCCGTCGACTCGGTCATATCGCGCATCAAGGAGAGCTCGTTCACGTGGGAGACCAGCGGTATCATTATCTCAACGACGGGATTTACCCCCTCCTTCTTTACATTGCATGCGGCCTCCATTATCGCTTTTACCTGCATCTTATATATTTCAGGAAATACTATTCCCAGCCTGCAACCCCTAAGGCCCAGCATCGGGTTCATCTCGGTCTCGGCGCGGACTTTGGAAAGGAGCTTCTCTTTTTCGGCCAGCTCTTTCTTGTCCGCCCCCTTAAGCTTCATTTCGGTCAGCTCCACCTTGAGGTCTATCAGGCTCGGCAAGAACTCATGTAGGGGCGGGTCGAGGAGCCTGATCGTCACGGGCAAGGAATCCATGGCCCTAAATATCCCCTCGAAATCGGCCCGCTGAAAGGGAAGGATCTTCTCCAAAACCTCTCTTCTCTCATCATCATTTTCTGAGAGGATCATCTTCTGGACCAAGGGTAGCCTCTCGTCCCCGAAGAACATGTGCTCCGTCCTGCAAAGACCGATGCCTTCCGCCCCAAACCCCCTGGCTTTTTTGGCATCCTCGGGATTATCGGCGTTGGTCCTGACTTTCAGTTTGCGATGCTTATCGGCCCAGGTTAAAATCTTTTGAAAATCTGTGCTTACGCTGGGAGCTATCAAGGGAGCTTCGCCTAGGATCACTCGGCCCGCCGTTCCGTCGATGCTGACTATATCGCCCTCTTTGACCACCACTCCGTTTACCTTAAATACCTTGGCCTCGGAATCAAGATCTATCGATTCGCAGCCGCAGACGCAGGGCTTGCCCATACCGCGTGCGACGACCGCCGCATGACTCGTCATCCCGCCGTGGACGGTTATGACGCCTTGGGCCGCGATGACGCCGTGAATGTCGTCTGGGGTGGTTTCCCAGCGGACCAGAATGACCTTCTTTCCGTCATTGGCCTCAGCCTCAGCGGTGTCAGCATCGAATACTACCTCGCCGCAGGCGGCTCCAGGCGATGCCGGCAGGCCGTTCGCGATCACGTTGACGCTGGCCTTGGGGTCGATGCGAGGATGAAGCAATTGATCGAGCTGAGCCGGATCGATCCTTTTTATAGCGGTCTCCTCATCTATCAGCTTTTCATCCACCATGTCGACGGCTATCTTTAGAGCGGCCGCAGCCGTCCTCTTGCCGGTCCTGGTCTGAAGCATAAAGAGCTTATCCTGCTCGATGGTGAACTCAATATCCTGCATGTCGGTATAGTGCTTTTCCAGATTGGCCATAACGCCGAGGAGTTCTTCGTAGGCTCTGGGCATCTCGCCGTTTAATTCGGTTAAAGTCTTTGGAGTCCGGACCCCGGCTACAACATCCTCTCCTTGGGCATTGGTCAGATACTCACCAAAGATTGCCTTCTCGCCGGTGGAGGGGTTTCTGGTGAAGGCAACGCCGGTCGCCGAGTCGTTGCCCTTGTTTCCGAAGACCATGGCCTGAATGTTGACGGCCGTGCCGAGATCATCGGATATCTTGTACTGCTTGCGATAGGTCTTGGCACGGGGGTTATTCCACGACTCAAAGACCGCCGTCACGGCCTTGAGGAGCTGAACCTTGGGGTCAGTGGGAAAATCTTCTCCGGTCTTATCTTTGACCATCCCTTTGAAGGTAACGACCAATTCCTTGAGATCGGCGGCCGTAAGCTCGGTGTCCTGCTCAACGCCCCTTGCCCTCTTCATATCGCGCAGCTTATGCCCGAAGTTATCCCTGTCCACTTTCAAGACTATATCCGAGAACATCGTGATGAAACGGCGATATGCGTCCATGGCAAAGCGCTCATTCTTGGTTTGGGCGATAAGACCTGCCAACGAGTCGTCATTTAAGCCAAGGTTGAGAACCGTGTCCATCATCCCCGGCATCGAAAATGGTGCTCCGCTCCTGACCGAGATCAATAAGGGATCGCCGGGATCGCCCAATTTTTTGCTGAGCTTCCTTTCAAGGGCGGCTTGGTGGTTCCATATCTCTGCTTCTAGTCCTTCTGAAAATTTCCCGGTCTTGGAAAAAACCTTACAAGCATCGGTTGAGATAGTGTAGCCGGGAGGAACGGGAAACCCAAGCCTTGTCATCTCGGCAAGATTTGCCCCCTTCCCGCCAAGCAAGAATTTCATGATCGATTTGCCTTCGGCAAAATCATAGACGTATTTCATCTCAGACATGATTGGCCCCCTCATAATTCATCGTATTATAATATTTCAAGATCTCACTGGCCGTCTCCTCTATGGCCTTATGAGTGACGTTGATTATCCTGCAACCGAGATCCAGCATGACCTCTTTAGCGAACCCCAGCTCCTTTAAGATGTATGATACGTCAGCGTATCCGTTCTTGCCCGATCCTACCGATTCCAACCTCTGCTCCCTTATCTCCCTCAGTAATCCGGCATCAATGATTAGCCCAAATATTTTGTTCGGATTTATCTGAAATAGTTCTTTGGGCAGATCCACACCATAAACCAAGGGGACATTGGCCACCTTCCAGCCCCGATAAGCCAGATAGACCGATAGCGGAGTTTTAGACGTGCGAGAGACCCCGATTATCACTATTTCGGCATCTTTCAAGCTAGCGACATTCCGACCATCGTCATGTTTTACGGCAAAATCCAAGGCCCTGATCTTTTCGAAGTATCCGCCGTTTATCTTTCTTGAGGCACCTGGTTTGAGACTCGGCGATATATTGGAGGCCTCCTCTAGAATGCTTAGGGCCGGTCCCAATATGTTTAGACGTAAAACTCCATACTCATCGGCCTTATCCTCGAGAAAACGGTTGAGCTCCGGGGATACAAGTGTGTAGAAGATTACGCTACCGCCGATCTTAGCCTCCTTTATCACATCCTCAACCTGCTTTTTCTCGTTGACATTGGGCCACTTGATGATCGTAAAATCGTCAGCAAACTGGCTTGCTGCGGCCTTTGCCACCTCTTCTGCGGTGTGGCCCAGAGAGTCGGAAAGCACATATATCCTGGTTTTTGTCGCCATATTATCCAATCAACCTCTCACTTTATCGGACTTGAGCCCCAAAGGAATAGGCTCAATCGCCGGCCATGGTAAGTTTGGAGAAATCGGCAAACTCCTCAAAAAGCTCGGATGCCAGATTCAATATCTTTATCCGGTTCTCCCGGATTTTGTCGTCCTTCTCCATGACCAGAACCGCCTCAAAAAATGAATCTACCGGCCCCTTAAGACCGGCAAATAACTTTAGCATCGCCATAAAATTCTTTTCCAAAGATGCTTTGAGCACCTCTGCCTTTACATCTTTAAGCCTGGCAGACAAAACCATCTCCTCCGGCTGCTTAAGAAGGCTATCCTCAATCGAGGTCCCAAGCTCGCTTCTGCTCAGATTTTTACACCTGTTGTAGACGTAGAAGACATCGGCGACCAGGTCGCCTTCCTTCTCTTTCGAGAGCAATTCTATCTTATCTTCGATGATGCTCAAGCCCCTAAGACCAGGGGCAAGAACGGCCTCTATCACATCTTGGGCGTGGCCAAGGAGAATGAAGTGCTGTTTGATCCTACCCGCAAAGAAGTCTTCCACTTCTCTCTTCGCCTCGCTCTTTTGCCTGGTAAATCTCACATTCTCCTGCTCATATAGGTTAATGGCCGCTTCGATGAAGTCGCCCAATGAGATCTCAAGGTCCATGGCTAGGACTATGGCGACTATTCCCTGAGTCTGCCTTCTTAAAGCGTAAGGATCTTGAGAGCCGGAGGGGATGAGACCGACCGCAAAGGCGCCCACTATCGTATCTATCTTATCAGCCATGCTCAAAATGGCCCCAATGGGACTCTTGGGAAGTTCGTCATCGAAACTCTTGGGAAGGTAATGTTCAAAGATGGCCTCGGCCACATCGATATCTTCGCCCGAAGTCATGGCGTACTCTTTGCCCATCACACCTTGAAGATCGGGGAATTCTACGACCATTTCGCTGACAAGGTCGGCCTTGCTCAGAAGGGCCGCTCTCTTAGCTTTTTCGACCAAATGATCCTTCTCTAGGGCTTTGGCCAAAAATTCAGACAGCTTCTGAAGCCGTAAAGCTTTGCCGTAGACCGTCCCGAGCCTCTCTTGAAAGACTACACCCTTAAGCTTTTCTATACTCTCTTCAAGTGGCTTCTTGGTATCCTCATGATAAAAGAATTTGGCATCAGCCAATCGAGCGCTTATCACCCTCTCATGACCTTTTTTTATGGTCACGTTCGCAGCCGGATCCCCGTTGTGAACCAGGATAAATTTCGATTTCAGGTTGCCATCTTCATCCTCGACGGGAAAATAACGCTGATGGGATTCCATGGCCGTGGTTAAGACCTTCTTCGGTATGGCCAGGTAGTCATCGGAAAAATTGGCGCAGACCACGGTCGGAAATTCGACCAAATTTATCACTTCAGACATTGTTTTGGGATTGATGTTGGCTCTCTCGCTTGGTTGCAAAACCTTTAAGATCCCTTCTTCGATGATCTCTTTTCGCCTTGCGGGATCGAGAATGACTTTGGCCTTTTCGATCTTTGCAAAATAATCCCTTGCGCTCTCGATCTCAATTGGACCCCTTGAGAGGATGCGGTGACCATAGGTGTCGCCGCCGGAATTTAGCTCTCCAAAGGAGAGATCGATCCTCTGGTCACCCAGCATGCCCAGAAGCCACCTTATCGGTCGGGCGAAGGTCAGGTTGCTCTCAATCTGCCACCTCATGGGTTTTGAGAATGATATTGACCTGATGAGTTCAAAGAGGAGCGTGGGCAGAAGATCTGCGGCGCTCACCTCGGCCTCTGTGCGGACGGCGTAGATATATGAGGCGCCGTCCGCTTCGACCACTTCAAGGTCGGATACTTCTGCTCCCTGAGAGGCTGAGAAGCCCATTGCAGCGGCCGTCGGCTTGCCCTCGGCGTCGAAGGCTGCTTTGAGTGAAGGGCCTTTTATTCTGCTAGTCTGTGGGGACTGCTTATCGCTAAGCCCCTTCACGTTAAGAACCAGACGCCTCGGGGTTGCAAACGTCTCAATGCTGGAAAAGCTTAAGCGATTCTCTTCAAAGAGCTTGGCCGCTTTCTCTTCCAACTGTTCAAGACCCTTATAGACGGACTCAGAGGGCAACTCTTCTGTGCCGATCTCAAAAAGAAGTTCTTTTGAACCCATAAGATCTCCAAAATAGAAAGATTATTGCTATAAACTTAAATTGACTAACGCATAAGCGGAAAGCCCATGCTCTCCCTGTGAGCCAAGTAGGCGCCTGCCGAATCTCTGGCCAGATCCCTGACTCTCGCTATAAACCGGGTCCTCTCGGTGACGCTTATGGCACCGCGCGCATCCAAAAGATTGAAGACGTGGGAACACTTCAAAACATAATCGTAAGCTGGAAGAACGAGCCCGCTACCCAAGGTCGCTTTCGATTCGGCCTCGAACCTATCGAAAAGATCGGAGAGCATCTTGGTGTCGGCCACTTCGAAATTGTATTTGGACCACTCGACCTCTCCTTGGCGGTGGACCTCCCCGTAGGTTATCTCATCGTTCCAGGCCAGGTCGTAAACGCTATCTTTGCCCTGGATATACATGGCTATCCTCTCCAACCCGTATGTCAGCTCGACCGAAATCGGTTTGAGGTCTATCCCCCCCACCTGCTGAAAGTAGGTAAACTGGGTTATCTCCATGCCATCGAGCCAGACCTCCCAGCCGAGCCCCCAAGCTCCGAGCGTCGGGGACTCCCAATCGTCCTCGACGAAACGGACATCGTGCTCTTTGGTCTCTATCCCAAGTCTCTTTAGGCTATCGAGATATATTTCCTGAATATCATCGGGCGATGGCTTCAAGATGACCTGAAATTGATAGTAGTGTTGAAGTCGATTTGGGTTCTCTCCGTAACGACCGTCGGTCGGCCTTCTGGACGGCTCGACGTAGGCCACTTTCCAGGGTTCGGGACCCAAGGAGCGAAGAAAGGTGTGGGGGCTAAATGTTCCCGCCCCCACTTCGAGATCGTAGGGCTGAGCTATCACGCAGCCATAGGATGACCAATAGGAGTGCAGGTTCATTATTATGTCTTGAAAATTCATTCAAGTGCTCCAAATATCGGCAATAAAAAACCTCCCTCTTACATTGCTGAACGAGAGATGAGAGCCCATTTTGTGAAAGCCAAATATTGTCAATGCACTAACCTTTTAAGGCTTACGTTTAAGCCGTATTTTAGCTTTCTAGATGATAATGGAATCAAGGCGTCGAGTCAAAAGGAAGGCACTTAAATTTTTGAATTTTTTTACCAAGGCCGGCTCCAGCCCTGGGCCCCTTTGGATCGGTTAGGAGCTTTGGAAGGAGCCCTTTAGCTTCCTTATGCAATCTCTGCTCTTTAAGCGGATGGCTACGTGATGGTCGACGTAGCCCGAGATGACAGATATAGCCTCAGCGGTGAGATCTCGTGGGATGTCAATCTGTTCAAAATCCTTGCCGCTCGACTTGAGAAGGGTAAGGAGTAGCTCGGCGGTCTTATTCTTTAATGATATCAAGTGATCCCGCTCACCAGATAGGATGGCCTCATGTGCGCAAGTTTTGCAGATTATACCGCCCTTTGCAGGCGAAATAAAAATCTCCGGAGCCAAAGAGACCAAAAGCCCGCAGGATAAACAGCGGCCAAGGATAGGCATGAAGCCAGAGAGCGAGAGAAGCTTTAGATCGAAGGCTGCCAAAAATAGGTCGAGATTAATATCGAGCGCTGATAGAGCCTCAAAGCCGGTTATTAAAAAATCGAATACCCTTTTATCGGCCACATCCAAGCTGACCTTGTCGATCAGATCGAGCATGGCCAGGGCATAAGTAGCCTTATTGAAATCATTCCTAATCGAAGAGAAGGGATTTATTATCTCGACCGAGGTTATCGTATCCAGATTGCTGCCCTTATATAAAAGCAGCTCAACGAGGTTGAATGGTTCAAGCCTAGCCCCAAATTTGCTCTTGGTCTTCCTGACACCCTTGGCAACTGCACCTATTTTGCCCTTGGATTCTGTAAGGACTGTTACGATCCGGTCGGCCTCTCTCAGCCTTATCGACCTTAGGATGATCCCTTTGGTTTTATAAAGCGAACCCCTGGGCTCGTGTGATGACAATTTTGATCACCTGCCGACGGGAGTTGGTCAACCCTTGCCGCTCTCGTTCTGATTTAAGAATTCTTCCATTATTTGAACTCCCGAACTGGTTCCGATGCGGTCGGCTCCGGCCTCTATCATCGCCATGGCCTGCTCATAGCCTCGAATTCCCCCGGAAGCCTTGATCTTTAAGCCTGGTCCGACCGCACTCTTAAGCAGAGAGATGTCCCTGACATCGGCCCCCTTGGGGCCGAAACTCGTCGAAGTCTTGACGAAGTCGGCCTTGGCTTTCTCGATCAATTTGGCCGCGATCAGCTTCTCCTCATCGGTCAGATAGCAGGTCTCAATTATCACTTTGACCAGGGAATTATCCCTGCCCGCTTCGGCCGCGGCCGACCGGACCGTCTCGACAACGGTTAAGATATCGGTAAAGAATCCGACCTCGTTTCTCTCCTTGATGAGGCCGATATTCATCACCATATCTATCTCGTTTGCCCCAGACATCACCCCCATGGCAGCCTCGAATGACTTGATGGCGGTCGCCGAGGCACCTAGAGGAAAGCCGGCCACTGTGCCGACACTTATCCCACTCGATTTGAGCTCGGTGCTGACTAGGGGAACGAAGTGTGAGTTGACGAAGACCGAAGCGAAACCGTACTTTATGGCCTCGGCGCAGAGACGACGCACATCATCCTTTGTCGCCTCCGGTTTGAGCAAGGTATGGTCGATAAATTTTGCCAATTCTGCCGCTATCATTGGTCTCCCCTTTCAAAGATCTGTCCTTTCAAAAAAACTTGAGTATTATGGTCGCGGTATAGAAATATATGAAGAGGCTCAAGGCATCCATGACCAGGGCCAAAAAGGGATTGGAGGAGACGGCGGGATCGATGCCAAGGGTATTGAATAGAACCGGTATTACGGCTCCGGTCAAAGCCCCTGAGACGACGATGAAGACGTTCGCGAGGGCCACGATCACGGCCAGGATTAGAACCTCCTGCCAGACCATGGCTATTAAGAATAGTATCGCGGCCGTAATGATAGAAATACCTAGTGAGAGCCTGAGCTCCTTTAGAATACGGATCAGAACGGTCTTCTGGTCCAGGTCGCCTATGGCCAGAGCCCTAACCGCCACCGTCGAGGCCTGAAAAGAGGTATTTCCGCCGACCGAGGTCATACAGGCCCAGTAGATGGCCAGGGCCGGCAGGGTGACGAGCAGCCCTTTATAATGGGCCGCTATGGCCCCGACGATCAAGACCTCCCCAACCAGGGCTATGGCTATCCAGGGAAAGCGGGCCTTGATGACCTTATAAAACGGGCTCTTCATGACATCGCTCTCTTCGATATCGGTCGCACCGGATAGCTTGTACATATCCTCGGTGGCCTCGTCCTCGAAGACGTCTAAGACATCGTCGACGGTAACCACGCCGAGCAGCCTGTTTTCGGCATCTACGACCGGCAGGGCCAAGAGGTCATATTTGGAGATGAGTTTGGCCGTCTCCTCTTGGTCGGCTGTTGCCTCGACGTAGATGACATCGGGGTTCATTATCTCTTTGATCAAAGAATCTGCCGGGGCGATGATGAGGTCGCGAAGTGAGACCACCCCAACCAGTTGGTTTTCATCGTTGATGACGAATATGTAGTAGATGCTCTCAACTTTGGGAGCCATCTTTCTAAGCTCGTCTATGGCCACTGAGGCTGTCATGTTCTTCTTTAAGGTTATGGCCTCGGGTATCATGAGGCCGCCGGCCGTATCTTCGCCGTGCTTTAAAAGCGCCCTTATCTCCTGTTCGACCTCGGCTTTGACCGAGCGAAGAATCTTTTCGGCCAGCTCCTCTGAGAGGTCGGCAATGAGGTCGGCGGCATCATCTGCAGGCATCTCATTCAAGATCTCAGAGATGGCTGAGAGGGTGAGATTTTCGGCGATATCGACCTGATCTTCCTCTTCCAGCTCGAGGAAGGCACTGGCCGATTGGTCGGGAGCCCACCCCTCGAATATAGCCTTCTGGTGATCTTCATCGAGGCTTCCGACTATCTCGGCAGCATCGGCCGGATGCAGACGGCTCAAGACGGCCGTGACCCTCTCTGTCTTCTCCTCTTGAAGAAGCCTGTTTATCGTCTTTAAGATGACTTGGTTTCGCTCTTTCAAAGAGCCCCCTTCAACATCAATAATCTAAATCAGATACAACCCTTTCGTCTTTTCGCCACTTCTTTTTGACCTTGACTCTTAAGTTTAGATGGACTTGGCTTCCCAAAAGTCGTTCGATATCTAGCCTGGCCCTCTTGCCGATCTCTTTGATCATGCTCCCATCTTTGCCGATAACTATCCCCTTCTGAGAATCCCTTTCGACAAAGATGTCGGCGTGAATGTCTATGATATCATCTCCATCCCTCTTGGATACCTCTTCAACGACGACCATGACACCGTAGGGGACCTCTTCTTTGGTCAGATCGAAGACCTTTTCACGGATAAATTCTGCGATTACCATGCTTTCTGGCTGATCGGTCACTAAGTCGTCCGGGTAGTATTTGGGCCCTTCGGGGAGGAGCTCGATTACCTCATATAAAAGCTCGTCCAGGTTCTCTTTGGTCGAGGCCGAGATTGGAATGATCCTTTTGAACTCTCCAAGATCTTTGCCTATCTCCTCTTGGAGACCCAACTGAACCTCGTCGACTTGATCCATCTTATTTAAGACCAAAATCACCGGGGTATCAAGGCCGGCCAGCTGATTGGCTATAAAGGCGTCTCCTCGGCCTATGACTTTTGAGGCGTCTATCATAAACAGGATCACATCCACCTCGAAGAGGGCGCTGCGAGTCCACTCATTCATCTCCTCGCCCAGAAGATCATGTGGCTTGTGGAGACCTGGCGTATCCAAAAAGACCACTTGAGCTCCACCCTGATTCAAGATACATCTTATCTTGTTTCTGGTGGTCTGAGGCTTATCGGAAACGATGACGACCTTCCTCTGCAAAAGAGAGTTTATGAGGGTCGATTTACCCACGTTGGGCCGGCCAATTATGGCCACAAAACCGCTTTTGAAACCCTTCTCCAAATCACTGCTCCTTCAGATCGAGGCGCATCGAGACCCTGTCGCGACCGGCGCCATATTCGTCTTTTAGCATCCCGTCTTGAAGAAAGCCGAAGCTCTCGTAGAGACGGCGGGCAGCAAGATTATCATTCGAGACGGTAAGTCTTACCGTCTCAATGCCGCCCGATTTTAGAGCTTTGAGAATGCCGCTTAGGAGGGTTGAGCCGAGACCTTCACCCCTCAGGCCGGCTATGATAGAAAATCCGACCAGAAAGGCGACGGTCCGATCATCCCAGTCCCTTATGAGCTCGGCGAGACCCAAGATATCGCCGCCATCCTCTAGAACGAAGACCCCGCCGTATCTGATGAAAACGGGCAGGGTCCATTCGTTTAAGCCGCCGCGGTCGAAACTCTCCGTCTCGATTTCGACCATTTCTTCTATATTTTTGGAATCGAAGGTTTCAACTCTCTTTACTTGCAAAAGATGCTCCCCTCTTGGGTCAAGAGAGCAGAAATGCCCTTGGCAGAAGCTCGCTCAATTTGAATTTCTCTATCTCATTCGGCTCCCCTTTTGAGACCATAACCACTATGTCAGACCCAAATTCAGAAAGCGTCTGAAGACAGGAGCCGCAAGGCATTATGAAACTTAAGGCCCCAGGCGAGAGGGCGATTAGCTCAAGCTCCTTGCAACCCTCCATTATCGCCCGATATAGCGCAACCCTTTCGGCGCAGATGGATAAGGAATAGGAGGCGTTCTCGATGTTTGCTCCGGTAAATACGCGTCCATCTTTGCCGAGCAAAACCACTCCGACCTCAAATTTTGAGTAAGGGGCGTAAGCTTTGGTTTTGGCCTCTTTAGTGAGATTAACCAGGCTTTGATCGTCTATGCTCCCTCCGCCCCCCTTTCGCTCTTCTCTTTAGTGATGAGTATCTTGGAGATGCGCCGCTTTATGACCTTCTCCACCACGAATGTGAGCCTCCAGCCATCCGGCAGATCGAAATCTACCGTCTCTCCGGTCGTCGGTATCTTGCCTATCAGGTTATAGACGAATCCGCCGATAGTCTCGTAATCTACATCCGAAAGATCTATGCCGAGAACCTCGTTGATCTCGTCGATACTGAGTCTGGCATCGACCCTGATGTTATTGTCATCCAGCCTCTCCAACATGACCGTCTCCAGGTCGTATTCATCGAATATCTCGCCGACTATCTCCTCTAGCACATCCTCGATGGTAACAAGGCCGGCCGTACCTCCATACTCATCAACCACGATGGCCATATGGGTCTTGCGATTTCGAAACTCTCGCAAGAGGTCATCTAGCTTCATGGTCTCGGGAACATAGTAAGCGGGATGGATGAGGCCCTTTATCAGGCTATTTAGCCTGTTCTCTCTGGGATTGGCCAAGAGATCCTTGGCGTAGACGATGCCGACCATATTGTCAACTGTGCTCTCATAGACGGGTATTCTGGAATGCCCCTTTTCGACTATTACGTCCAAAAGATCCTTTATGGAGGAGTTGTCTTCGACGGCGACAATATCGATCCTTGGGATCATGACCTCTTTGACCATGGTATCGCCAAACTCGAAGATACTGTGGATCATGTCCTTCTCTTCCTCTTCGATGACGCCGGCTTCCTCTCCCACGATCACCAGGGTCTTCAAATCCTCTTCGGTAACAAAGGGGCCCTTATTCAATGGATTGCCGCCAAAGAGGCGGATGAAGAGGTTGGCTATCCCGATCAGAAGGTGGGCCACCGGATATAAGATGAAAGAGAGGAAGAGGACCGGTTTGACAAGGCGCAAGGATAGATTTTCGGCGTTTTGAGCCGCAAACGTCTTTGGAGTTATCTCTCCGTACACTAAAACGAAGAATGTGACGACGCCAGTGGAGACGGCGGCCGCATAGTTGGAAACGTACTCGGCTATGACGACCGTGGCCAGCGAGGCCGCCGCGATGTTGACCACGTTGTTTAGGAAGAGCGTTGTCGCCAAGAATCTGCTGGGATCGTCTAGAAGCTTTTCTAAGAATATGGCCTTCTCGTCCTTCTCCATGGCCAGTTGTTTTATCCGTAACTTATTGACCGAAGTTATGGCCGTCTCCGACATCGAGGAGAAGGCCGAAAGAACCAGTAGAAAGAGAAAGCCGATTATCTTTATTAGAGTTCCTGAAGCCAAGGTCCCTACCCCCGATTAAAAATAGAATGCCTGAAACATTAAGACCGTAACCAGAAATCCGCCGATGGCCCCCGAAAAGACCTGAAACCAGGAGTGTATGCCAGCCTGAACCCGGCTGTGAGAGACCAGAGCTGCCAGGATGAAGGCCAGAGTCGTAAGGGTCATGTTGTCTCCCAAGATGGCGATGGCCGTAAGGGCGCTGAAGGCAAGGGCGGTATGGCCACTCGGCCAGCCACCCCTGATATAATTTTTGTAGCCGGTCAAGGCTTTTGCCGCCACAATTAAGATGGATATGATTAGAAAGGCGGTTATGGTCAAGTGTATCGGTGAGCGCCTAATCCGGGCCGGAAACGAGCTGCTGGCCCGCTCAAGTAGCGGGAAGAAGACGAAATATGCGGTTATGATGGCGTTAACGCTGGTTATCAAGACTGCGCCCGCAGCCACGTCCTTGGCTATTTTGGCCTTATCATTGTGAGTGTCGATCGTAAGATCTATCGTCTCCTCAATGGCCGTATTGATAAGCTCGGCGCTAAGAACCAAAGCTATCGAGACGAGGAGAAGCATAAATTCCAATCGGCTCACCCCAAGATATAAGCTTAAAGCCAAGACGGTGAAGGCCGCGATGAAGTGCACCCTGATGTTGCGCTGATACTCCAGAACGTGGATTACCCCCTCGATCGCATTGTTTAAGCTGCCTACAAAGCTGCTATTCTTCATCAAGTTGTAAGATCGCCTCCATAATATGTCTTTAAAATCTCGGCCTCTTTACTCTCCATGATATCAGCCTCCTCTTCTGTTTCGTGATCATAACCCAAGAGATGGAGGATGCCGTGAACGACCAAGAGATCGATCTCTTTTAGAAAATCGATTCCACTTTCTAAGGCATTCCTCTTGGCAACGCTCGGGCATATGATGACGTCACCTAAGATTAAAGGTCTATTGCTATTTGAATTTGAGAAGTCATCGTATAAAGGGAATGAGAGGACGTCGGTCGGCTTTTCGATGTCGCGATATTCCAAATTTAGGTCCTCCATCTCCTCTTCGTCCACTAAGACCAAAGAGAGCTCGACAGACTCCCCTTGACCCAAAGACTTGAGGACAAATTTGGCCAGCCTCTTTATGAGCCATCCATTCAGTTTGAGATCGCTCTGCTTATCTATTAGTTGAATTTCCAAATTTTGAAAGCCCCTTAGATTGCGATATCAGCTCCAGATTGGGATACTCGATTCTTGAATGATAGATGCTGGCCAGGGTATTGGCAAAAGACTTTGATATTCCCTCAAGGTCGCTTAAGGTAAGGTTGCTCTCATCCATCTGACCGTCGTCAAGTTTGCCATGAATTACCTTCCGAACTAACTGCTCTAACCTGGCAGGAGATAACTTGGTGATGGTCCGGGCGGCCGCCTCGACCGAGTCGGCCAGCATGATGATGGCCGCCTCTTTGGTGGTCGGCTTCTCGCCGGTGTAGCGGAATTGAACCTCTTTCACCTCGTGTTTTTCGTTTATCTCCTTGGCCCGATGATAGAAGTATGTGATCAGGCCGGTTCCGTGATGTTGCTCTATTATCTTGACTATCTCATAGCCAAGCCTATTTTTTTTGGCCAGCTCTACCCCATCTTTTACATGGGCATTTATGATCAAGTAGCTCAAGTTCGGGTTGGTCTTATCGTGCGGATTATCGCAGCTTGCCTGGTTCTCAACGAAGAAGAATGGTCTTTTCAGTTTGCCTATGTCGTGATAGTAGCTTCCGACCCGAGCGAGAAGAGGATTTGCCCCTATCTCTTCGGCCGCAGCTTCGGCCAGGTTGCCGACCATAACGCTGTGGTTGTAGGTGCCCGGGGCCTTTGTCATCAGCTCTTTTAGGAGTGGCTGGGTAGTATTGGCAAGATCTAAGAGTTTGACGTCGGTCGTCAGCCCAAAACCAGACTCTAAAAAGGGCAATGCCCCGATGGTGATGACCGCAGAAGAGACTCCGCTTGCAAAACCCCAAGCGGCATTCTTGAGCGCGTCCATAATGGGAGCGCCCAACGTAAGATCGGACGTAAAGCAGATGAAGAACATGGACGGGCTCAAGATAAGGCCGGCCTTGGTAAGATCGTGGCGATGGGATATATCTGAGACCAGATAGACGGCGAATACCCCGCCGAGGATGGCCACTGTGAAATATTGAAGATTGCCCCCGACTATGTGTGTTGTTACAAGCGTCGAGATCATTACCATCAAGATGCCCATATTGGAGCCGAGAATGATGGTTGCGACCATCGAGGCGGCTG
Source organism: Actinomycetota bacterium (assembly GCA_030017835.1). Lineage (NCBI taxonomy): Bacteria > Bacillati > Actinomycetota > Actinomycetota bacterium. The sequence continues at coordinate 28,150 of JASEGU010000012.1, forward strand.
CAATCGGGACCAGATAGCTTGAGAAGTAAGGGGCTATCGTCTTAGCTATGAAGGATACGATGAGTAGAAGTAGCCCGAAGAGAAGAAGTAAGGGATTATTATCGTAAAGATCCCTCTCAAATTTATGGGCGTAGACGGCAAAGATCAAGATCAGACTCAAGATGAAGAGGGTTTCTCCAACCAGTCTTCGCACATCTAGCTTCTCTTTCAAGAGCCCAAGCTCTGAGAGTACCTTCAAATGATCGTTTGAGACCAGCTCCCCTTCGCGCACTATCACCTCTCCCTGCATCTTCTTGACCAGATAGGGCTCCACTTCGGCAACCACCTCCGCCTTCAGGATCTCGGTCGCGTCTTTGTCGTAGTAATAGTTGGGCTCGATGAAGGCCGCCCCTATTTCGGCCGCCGCCTCAATCTGGACCCGTGGAAGTGAAAGCATGGTCGAGAGGCCCCTTAACTCCTCCTTCTTGTCCGAGATATCTTCTTCCAAGATATTTCCAGCCATGATGCTAGTGAGGAGGCTTTTTGTCTTTTCTGTGAAGGTTGCAAACTCTGAGTTGTTCAATTCAAGGAGGATGAGGAGGGATTGATCCGAGATGGCCGCCCCGTATTCCTCTTTGAGGATTATGAGACAGTTGCTCCTATCGTTGCCTTTTTTGACAGCGCTAACCGCTTTGAAGAAGTCGTCGAGCTTGGTGACTGCCCTATCTTTGGCCGTGACATCCCTCTTGAAGACCTCTTCTACGGCACTGGCAACCGATTCCTTCTTTGCCTCGGTCTTTTCATCGTCTATGAATTCGATGGCCCTGGAAGCCTTTATCGTCCTTGGGCTAGGGCTTCCTTCCCTTATGTCCTTAATTTGGGGGGTAATATCCAGCGACAGGATGAGGATCAGGAGAAAGGAGATAAATGAGGCCAGGATAATCTTTTGAAATCGATCATCGCCGATGGCCCTATTCTCTTTAAGCCGCTTGGCGACCCTGCTTAAGACGGGAGACATCGGCCTCAAGTCCCCTTTTTCGCGGGATCTGAGACTATCATATCATCCCTTTCAGCAAAGAGACGGTATGCCTCGACTATCCTTTGAACCAGCTTATGCCGGACCACATCACCCGAGGTCAGATGTATGAATTCGACCTCGTCTAGTTGGCACAGAATATCCTCAATGACCACGAGCCCAGAGCTCATCTCCTTTGGCAGGTCTACCTGGGTGGTATCTCCTGTCACGACCATCTTGGAGCCAAAGCCGAGCCTGGTTAGAAACATCTTCATCTGCTCAGCCGAGGTATTCTGGGCTTCATCTAAGATTATGAAGGCATCATTGAGTGTCCGGCCCCGCATGTAGGCCAAGGGGGCTATTTCAATTATCCCTTGCTCCATGTATCTCTGGAATTCGGCCGCATCCATCATGTCATAGAGGGCATCGAAGAGAGGACGCAGATAAGGATCGACCTTTTCCACCATGGTTCCTGGTAGATGGCCAAGTTTTTCTCCGGCCTCAACGGCCGGCCTGGTTAAGATGACTCTTGAGATAGACTGCTCTTTGAGGGCTTTTACCGCCATGGCCATGGCTAGGTAGGTCTTTCCGGTTCCAGCTGGACCTATGGCAAAGGTTAAGGTGTTTTTCTTTATGGCGTCTATGTATCTTTTTTGTCCGGCCGTCTTGGGCCGTATTATCTTTCCCCGGTGGACCATTATCTTCTCGGTAAAGACCTCTTTGGGGGATATAACATCCGCGCTCTTTACCAAGTCTATTGTCCGGCCCACGTCGCTCCGTTCAAGCTGATTGCCAGCTTCCAAAATGGACAACAACTCCTTGATCAGACCCATTACCAGGTCGACCTCTTCTACATCTCCCGATATGTCTATCTCGTTTCCTCTGACCAGAATATCGACATCGAAGCCGGCCTCTATTAATTTTAGAAATTCATCCCCTTGACCCAGAAGCTCGACCATCGATTGGTCGCTGGGCACCAGGATCTTGGCTCGTTTATCCTTCTTTATCACCTTCAAGTCATCACATCTGGCACTTTAAAAAAGATTATATCAATCTTATCCTAACTGGTCGATAAGGCATCCGGTCAATTTTCCTTCTCCAAGGCCGAACTGACCAGTTCGCTGACGAGCCGCCCATCGGCTTGCCCTTTGAGTTTAGCCATTACATCCTTCATGACCAGGCCCATATTGACGTCTCCCTTGGCCGATAGCTCTTCGATGCTGGCCGATATGACCCTCTCTATCTCCTCGGCTGAGAGCTGGGCCGGCATATAGGCGGTAAGGATCTCCATCTCCTCGGCCTCCTTTGCGGCCATCTCGGCCCGACCACCCCTCTTGTAGCCCTCGATGGACTCTTTGCGCCTCTTTATTTGCTTGGCTACAACCTCAATTATCTCATCGTCTTTGAGGCTCGTCTTCTTATCTATCTCAACATTTTTTATCTCGGCCAATAGGAGGCGCAGCGTGCTTAGCCTCATCTTCTCCTTTGGGTTTGACGCAGATCCCTTCATGGAGACCTTTGTGTCCCTCGCGATATCATCCTTTAAGCTCACTTCTACCTCCTATAATTAGACCAATTTCCCCATCTTTTGACCGCCTAAAAGATGGATGTGCAGATGTGGAACCTCTTGGCCCCCATCGCTGCCCGCATTCATTATCAACCTAAAACCACTTTGAGCAATCTTCTGCCTAGAGGCTATCTCTTTGGCAGCCATAAAAATATCGGACATCACTTCGGCTTGCTTTGCGCTTATCTCTCCCATTGGCTCCATATGTTTCTTGGGCAGTATTAAGATGTGAACTTTGGCCTGGGGATTTATGTCTCGAAAGGCGATGACCGTCTCGCTTTCGAAAACTATCTCGCTTGGTATCTGTCCATTTATTATTTTGCAAAAAATACAATCGGCCACAAAAACCACCCTTTCGATCGGTTGATGAACTTACAATACCTCGGCAGATAATTTGTCGCAAGATCGGGCCAGTATCCTCATTTCAATGATGTTGCCAACCATCTTTTGATTGCCGGTCGCCGCCACCTTAAGATAGTTATCGGTCGAGCCGATAACCGAGCCGTCTTCACCATTAAAGGTTTCAACCAAAACCTTCATTCTCCTTTCGATGAATCTGGCTAAAAAGGAGCCCATCATCTTACCAGCCAGCTCGATCAGCCGTCTGGAGCGCTCGTTCTTTGTGGGTGAATCGACTCTGGCAGTGATGGCGGCCGCTTCTGTCCCCTCCCTCGATGAGAATTTGAAGACATGTACTTTGGCAAAGGATACCGCCTCAGCCAGGGCGAGAGTCCGCTCGAAATCGGCTTCGGTTTCGCCCGGAAACCCGACCATGATATCGGTAGTGATGGCGATATCTTCTATCCGAGCCTTGAGGGTCAATATCCGCTCGAGAAACTGATCGGCTGTGTAGTTTCTATTCATCGCCCTTAAAACGTTGTCTGAGCCGCTCTGAAGAGGTATGTGAAGGTGTCTGCAAAGCTTGGAGCCCTCCCCCATCAAGGATATGAGACGATCGCTTATATCGCTTAACTCTATTGAACTCAGCCTAATCCTTTCGATCTTGTCTATTTTGCAGACGTTCTCGATGAGACTCTCAAGACAATCTTCTTCCGGACGGTTGCGACCAAATGAACCCAGATTTACCCCCGTCAAGACGATCTCTCTTGCGCCGCTTTGGGCCAACTCTTGAGCCTCTAGGATTATACTCTTTTGGTCACGGCTCTTTGGCGCGCCCCTTGTAAAGGGTATAACGCAGTAGGAACAGTGTTGGTCGCAACCGTCCTGAACCTTAAGAAGAGCCCTAGTTCTTGGCTTGGTCCCTTTAACACCCTTTTCGCTGTCCGATAATAATCCTCGGATCTTAGGATGGGCCAAGGCTACCTCGGCAAGGGAGTCCTTGTTGCTGTTTTCTATGAAGAGATCGGCACCCACTTCAGCCAGCAAGCAACCTTCGTCGGCCGGCGAATAGCAGCCGGTCACAACGACCAGGGCTTTGGGGTTAATTCTAGAGGCCCGCCGGATTATCTTTCTCGACTTGGCCTCGGTCTCCCCCGTGACCTTGCAGGTATTTATGATGTATAGGTCAGCTAGAGATGAGAAGCTGACCTCGGATATCCCCGCATTCAAGAGCTTCTTTGCTATTCTATCGGTCTCGTACTGATTCACCTTGCAACCGAGCGTCGCCGCGGCAAATCTTAAGCTCTCTCTCAAGGGTCGCCCCCAAACTCGTGGGCGATGACGGCAAGGGCGACGATGGCGGCCGTCTCGGCTTTCAAGATGTTCTTGCCAAGAGTTGCAACCTTGGCGCCGAGGCCCTTTATGAGATCGACCTCACCCTCTGGAAAACCGCCCTCGGGGCCGATGATAACCCCGATAGATGAAGGTTTTCCACTCTCATCTCTTATTTGCTTTACGGTCTTGAGCCTCTCTTCCTCCCAAAACAATATCGTAAAATCCAAAGATGAGATGACCGATTTAAGATAGTTTACTCCCATGATGGGGAATACCTTTGGAATATGAAGGCGCTTAGACTGCTTGGAGGCCTCGATGGCTATCCTTTGCCAGCGATTTACCTTATCCTCGCCCTTTTTGATTGAGATCTCGACTACTGACCGCTCGGTCATGACCGGGTAGATGCCGTTTACTCCAAGTTCGGTCGCTTTCTGGATGACCAAATCCATGGCCGGCCCTTTTAGGATGGACTGGCAAAGCGTTAGCGTTGGAGCGGGTTTCTCTTCATGGGTCGAAGCTAAAACTTGGCGGCCCAGCGCCCTATCCTTGCCGACCTCTGTTAGCTCGACGAGATAGAGATTGCCCAAACCATCGAAGACCTCGGCCCGGTCGCCGGCCTTTGGGCGGATCGCATTCTTTAGGTGACGCAGCTCCTCTCCCTCGATGGTAACCAATTGGGAGGCGATCTTCTCTTTGGGTACGAAAAACCTAGGCGTGGTCATCTTCACCAACCCGGGCAGACTTAAAATACCTCTCCCAACCGCTCGGCCAGTCTTGATCAGAGGCCGCCGTAATCCATCTATTGATGGCCGCCTCCTTAATGCCCTGGCCGACAATGAGGCCGAAAAAATCGGTTTCAAGGTCGTGAAGAGAACCCCACTCTTCGAAATAAGCCGTCAATTGAGAGGCCGAACCTCCCTCCTTAAGTGCGAAACCATCGGGTAATAGTATGCTGGAAGCGAAGGGGAAATCTCAAGGTTTTCGTTTGGTATGTCCGATTTGAGCTCGATATGCTGCAATCTACCGCCTGTTTTCACGTCAATTTGTTTCGATCATGCCGCCACCTGGCGGCTCGATCTTGGAAAGTTCGTCAAGCAAGCCTCTCTCTTCTGCCGACAGTCCACTTGGGGTTACGACCCTGATCTCAACCAGTTGATCTCCCCTCTTCTTGGCCCCCATTTGGAAGAGACCACAGCCGGCTAGTTTAAGGATGGTGCCGGTTTGAACGCCCGGAGAAATATCCAAGGTCTCCTTGCCATCCAGCGTTAAGATTTCGAGCCGTGCTCCAAGAGCGGCCTGACTGAAGTTAACGGCATACTTGCAAAGAAGGTCGCTTCCTCTGACTTGAAAATACTTGTGTGGTCTTACTGAGACATCGATGTAGAGATCGCCCGGCGCTCCACCCCGCAAGCCGGCTCCACCTTCGCCCTTTAAAACCAGGCGGGACCCGTCCATAATCCCTGACGGTATGTCGAAAGGGACGCTTGAAGCACTAGGAACGCGGCCCTCTCCATTACAAGCATCGCAGGCCACGCCGATCACCTTGCCCCGGCCGCCGCAAGACTGACAAGTATGAGCCTTGCTAAACGTGCCAAAAGCCGTCCTTTTGGTGGTCTGGACAATGCCTCTCCCGCCACAATTAGAGCAGGTTATCGGTTCTCTGCCATCCTTTGAGCCGCTTCCGAAGCACTTTAAGCACTCCGTCTCCCTTTCGATTTTGATGCTCTTTTTAGCGACCTTAAGGGTCTCTTTGAGATCCATCTCCACCTCAAAAAGGAGGTCTGCTCCCCTCTCCTTCATCGGTCTGGCAGTCTGGCCGAAACCAAAACCGCTAAAGAGACCGCCAAAGAGATCATCCATGATGTCGAACCCGCCCAGAGTGTGGGCGGAAGCGCCGTGACCGAAGCGGTCGTAATGAGCTCTCTTATCCGAGTCCGAGAGAACTTCGTAGGCCTCCACAATCTCTTTAAATTTTTCTTCGGCAACTGAGTTAGACCCATTTTTGTCGGGATGATGCCTATGGGCAAGCCTTCTGTAAGCCTTCTTTATCTCGCCCTCTGGAGCCCCTCGACCGACCTCCAAGACCTCGTAATAGTCCCTCTTCGACATCAAATCTCCCTCTTGTGATTGAATAGACTGCAAAAGGAGTTGAGCCTCTTGATTACGGCATTCACGGCCGAGATCCCCTGGACATAATCGAGCCGCACCGGACCAACGATGCCGATTACCCCCAGACGGACTTCGCCAAAACCATATGAGCCAAAGACTATGCTACACCCCTTCATCTCTTCCTTATAATTCTCCGCACCTATTCGAACAACCGTCTGGCCGAGCGCCGAGCCGTCTGTTAAGAGATCCGAGATGAGCTCGCCGTCCTTCAAGCCATCAAGAATCTCTACCGCAAGACCCGTATTTTTAAATTCTGGTTGAAGCAGGATGTTGGAGGCTCCCTCAATCAGAAAGTCGCGCTCACCGACCAGAAGAAGGTTTAGAATGTGGGTCATGACGATATCTGCGATTTTGCGTTGGCCCAAGGGGAGTTCTATCAAATTCTGGCCGAAAATCGCAATCTCTTTAAGGTTTGAGTTATTCAGCTTTTCGTTCAAAGTCTTCTCGGCCGCTTCCAGCGCCTCTTCGGTTAAATGAAAATCGATATTTACGGCCTTTTTGAAGACTCTGCCGGTGTTGGTTATGATGACCATAAGCAGGCTGTTATTGTCTATCATGATAAGGTCGATATGCTTTAGACGACTCTCTTTGAAGGAGGGAGCGTTGACGAAAGAGACCATGTTGGTCAGCCTGCAGAGGATGTTTGAGGCTTCCCTTATCAGACCGTCCATCTCATTTCCGGTCTCAATAAGGGTTTTTAAAAGGGCGCTCTCCTCGAAGGAGGCTCTCTCTTTATACATTTGGGTCAGGACGTTGACATAATAACGATAACCCTTATCGGTAGGTATCCTGCCGGCTGAGGTGTGCGGTTGAAAGAGATGGCCGCTCTTGTCGAGTGAAGATAGCTCGCTTCTGACCGTGGCCGAACTGACCCTAATGTTATGATTCTCGACGATACGTTGGGAGCTGATGGGTTCTGCGCTCTTGATATAGTCCTCGACGACTGCTATGAGTATCTTCTCTTTTCGACCATCTAAAGCTGGCACTTTAGCACTCCTGTTAAATGACTGCCAAGATTATAGCAGATTATCATCCCCCTTGGCAGAGTCTTAATCCGGTATGAGGCGGGCCAAAATGTCGTTGGAGACGAGCATGCCACTGGGGGTCAGCCTGAGGCGCTCACCTCGAGTCATGAGCCCCATATCGACGAATATTTGGGCTCGCAAAATAATCTGATCGATCTCCTCCGTTGAAAATTCTTCCTCTAGCTTGATGAGGTCCAGTCCTTCCGTAAGACGAAGTCCCAACATGATCCGCTCACAGAGCCCATCTCTTCTTGAAAGCTCTTCGAAGGAGTCCGCCGCCGCCCCGCTCACAAGGGCGACCTCTACGTAGGAGCGGGGATCTTCGATATTCTTTATGCGCCTCCCCCCCAAAAAAGAGTGGGCTCCGGCCCCAAATCCGTAGTAATTGCCGCCCCGCCAATAGATCATATTGTGGATCGATTCAAGGCCCTCTTTGGCAAAGTTAGAGAGTTCATATTGGTTGAATCCTGCAGCGATCAGAGTCTCTATAGATGAGAGATACGTCTCGGCTTGAATCTCTTCCTCTAATGGTTTAAACGAACTTGAGCTCACCATATCAAAAAGCGGAGTCCCCTTGTGAATCTCAAGCATATAGGCCGATATATGACTTGGCTTAAGAGAAATCGCCCTCTTTAGCGTCATTTCATTATTTTTCCCACCGCCAAGAGGCGACGACAAGATGAGATCGAGGTTGATGTTTCCAAAGCCTGCCCTTGTAGCCATACCGACCGCCCGTTCAACCTCTTCTGCGCTATGGCGTCGCCAAAGGAGATGAAGAAAGTCGTCATCGAAGGATTGGGCTCCAAGGCTCAGGCGATTGAAACCGAGCCGAATCAGATCATTTAAATAGGAGAGGCTGAGGCCTTCCGGGTTAGCCTCTATGGTTATCTCCAAATCTTGGCCCAAGGCAAAATTTTCGAATATAGCCGCAAGAATGGTTTCGAGCTCTGCGCCGGAAAGGATGGTTGGGGTGCCGCCCCCGAAATATAGGGATCTCGCCTCTCTTGGTCCAGCCTGATGCGCCCTGCTCTTAATCTCTTTTGTGAGAGCATCAACATAGGTTGGGATGAGGTCTTCGAGGCCGCTTGCTGAGTTGAAATTGCAATAGGCGCACTTGGACCGACAGAAGGGGATGTGAATATATATTCCGGTCTCTTTGGATTGGCTCATATTATTCAGCCAAGTTGCTATTTGTCCACCTTCAGAACGGCCAAGAAGGCGTCCTTGGGGACCTCGACTCTGCCTATGCTCTTCATCTTCTTCTTGCCAGCCTTCTGCTTCTCAAGAAGCTTCCTCTTTCTGGTGATGTCACCACCGTAGCATTTGGCCAGCACGTCCTTCCTCTTGGCTTTGATCGTCTCTCTGGCTACTATCCGGCTCCCGATGGCGGCCTGAATGGGAACATCAAAGAGCTGGTGGGGGATTATCTCTTGAAGGCTCTCGACCAGACCTCGGCCGAGGCTCTGGGCAAAATCCTTATGGACGATTATGGAGAGGGCGTCCACCGGCTCGCTGGCCAGAAGGACGTCCAGTTTGACGAGGTCTGACTCCTTATATCCGATATACTCATAATCCATCGAACCATATCCCTTGGTCCTGGACTTGAGGATATCGTAGAAATTGAGCATCATCTCGCTCAAGGGGAGATGGTAGTGGAGCCTTACCCGGTCATCGCTCAAATACTGCATATCCTTAAACTCCCCCCGCCTGCCTTGACAGAGGTCCATGATCCCTCCGACATATTCCGACGGCAAGAGGATGGTGAGAGAGACGAATGGCTCTTCTATCTTCTCGACCTCGCCAATTTGTGGAAAATCGGCCGGATTGCTTAGAGTCGCAACCTCATCTCCCCTCATAGTCACCCTATATTCAACGTTGGGAGAGGTGGCAAGGAGATCCAACTGATACTCGCGCTCAAGTCTCTCCTTGACGATATCCATGTGAAGGAGACCGAGAAAGCCGCACCTAAAGCCGAAACCCAAGGCCTTGGATGTCTCCGGCTCAAAGATGAAGGATGGGTCGTTAAGTTTCAATTTACCGAGAGCTTCGCGCAGCGATTCATACTCGCCGCCATCGACCGGATATAGTCCGCAGAAGACGACTGGTTTTACCTCGCGGTAGCCGGCCAGCGGCTCCTTGGCAGGCCTCGCCTCTTCAGTGATGGTATCACCCACCTTGACGTCTTTGAGAACCTTGATCCCGGAGATGATGTAACCCACCTCGCCGGCGGACAGGCCGCCTTTCGAAGTCATGTTTGGCCTAAAAATCCCGACCTCTTCAACCTGAGCTACCTTGCCCATGGCCATCATCTTTATCTTTGTCCTTAAGGCCAAACGCCCGTCGAATATCCGAACAAAGATTATGACGCCACGATAAGGATCGTAGACCGAATCGAATATGAGCGCCCTTAAGGGTTCGCCTGAATCGCCGCTTGGAGCGGGAATCTCAGAGACTATCATCTCTAGAACCGCATCGACCCCTTGACCGGTCTTGCCGCTGACCAGAAGGGCATCGGTCGCATCGATGGCCAGGCTCTCCTCGATCTCACGCTTGACCCGTTCAGGATCGGAGTTTGCAAGATCAATCTTGTTTATCACCGGAATGATGGTCAGATTGTTATCCAAAGCCAAGATGGTATTTGCGATGGTCTGTGCCTCGACTCCCTGGGTGGCATCGACCACTAAGAGGGCCCCCTCACAGGCGGCCAGACTCCTTGAAACCTCGTAAGTGAAATCTACATGACCCGGAGTATCAATGAGATTTAAGACATAAGCTTTACCGTCATTAGCCTGGTAGGTGATCCTTACCGCTTGGGCCTTGATGGTTATCCCCCGCTCCCGCTCCAGGTCCATCCGGTCCAAAACCTGCTCTTTCATGTCCCGCTTCGAAATCGTCCCGGTTGCCTCGAGCAGGCGGTCGGCTAAGGTGGACTTGCCATGATCTATGTGGGCGATTATCGAAAAGTTTCTGATATTTCCGGGGTCTACTTTGGCCATAATTTTACCAACCTATCTTTTGAGTCTCTTCTTCAAAAGATCAGAAAAGATGGATAACTCCTCCATCTTGAGGAGTCTGGCCAGAAAGATGAATGAGAGACCGGCGATGGAAAGGGCAGCGATGAAAGCCGCGAGTTGACCCTTGGTTGAACTTCCAAGCAAGGTGCTAGAGTAGCGCCAAATATATAGAGCGGCGATGGCCATAATCGATGAGGCCAAGGCGGCCTTGATTAGGGTCTCGGCCATCCTTCTGCCTCCGATTTGACCGAGCCGTCTCTTCATTATCAGAAGCAGACAGACAAAATTGAAGGTCATAACGACTGAGGTCGACAGGGCGATCCCACCGTGTTTGAGGGGTCCCACAAGGGCCCAATCGCCGAAGTAATTTATCGTTATAGCGATGATGGCGACTATCGTCGGGGTCAAGGTATCCTTTAGTGAGTAGAAAGCCCTGTTGATGAGGTGGAGCGCTCCCGACGACGTGAGTCCAATGGTATAGAAGACCAGGGCATAGGCGGTTGATGCGGTCGCATCCGGACCGAAGGCCCCCCTCTCGAAAGTTAGGGCCACAATCGGCTTGGCCAGCACCAGGATGAAGGCGGTAGTCGGGATCAGGACCAGAAATACGAGGCGGAGGCCAAGCGAGAAGGAGCCCTTTAGGCCCAAGATATCATTCTTGGCCGCCTGACGGGAGAAGACCGGGAAGAGGACTGTTGAGATGGCCACGGCAAAAAGACCCATCGGAAGATACCAGAGACGCAAGGCATAGTGAAGGGCCGCAACGCTGCCGGTTTTAAGTATCGAGGTGAATCTGGTGTCGATGAAGACATTTATCTCTATGCTGGCCAGACTGAATACTATCGGTAAGATGAGCCGCCCTATCTCTTTGACGCCCGGATGATCCAAGACCATGGTGAAAGAGTATTTCCAGCTAACCCTCCTGAGCGATGGAAGTTGAGAGACTAGTTGGGCTAAGGCTCCCCCCGTTGCGCCTATGGCCAGGCTAAAAGGACCAAGGCTTGGGGTCAAAAGAACAATTGAGCTTATGACGGCGATGTTGAAGAAGACCGGAGCAAAGGCCGGGGCCGCAAAGCGATTGAAGGAGTGGAGCATGCCCATGACGAAACCTGCCATACCCAGAAATAAGATGGTTGGAAGCATGATACGGGTCATGGTAACCGTGAGTTCGAATTTTGCCGGATCGATAAGGAAGCCTGGAGCCATTAGTTTGGTTATCTGGGGAGCCAAGAAGAAGCCGCCCACCATGAAGACGGTGAATATTACAAAGAGGATGTTGGTCGCGCTGCTTGCCACCAAATTCAAATTTTTGTCATCGGAATCTGTCAAGTATTTGGTGATTACCGGTATAAAAGCCGAGCCTATCGCCGCGCTTCCAAAGAGCTGAAGCAGCATGTTGGGGATAGCGTAAGCCACTCTGTAAGCATCGGCCGCAAGACCGCTCCCAAAGTAGGCTGCCATGAAGACTTCACGAATGAAGCCGAATATCCTGCTTCCCAAGGTACCTGCCATAACGATCAGGGTCGCTTTGGCCAAAAAGGAATTACCCTCCCTTGGTTTGGGAAGGCTTAAGTCGGTAGCTATATCTTCAGCACCAAATTCGTCCAGAGAATCCAAGATTATTCCCCTTCTATGAGGTCAAGGTATTATAACACCGAACCATTAACTTGTTACAGCAAAATGATAATGTCCGCTTTCAGCAATGTTAAAATGTCCTCTTTCAAAGGAGGATGTGTTGCTGAAAAAGGAGATTATCGTGATAAGAACCAGAGAGCTAAGAAAGCTCCCGCCGGCAAAGAAGTTCCTTGAAAAAGAGATTACCCAGAAGAAGGCGGCAAAGCTTGTGGGAATCTCAGAAAGACAGATGCCCACGGTGGTCAAGGCAGTAAGGGACGAAGGAGTGAAGGGTGTTATCCATAAATCTCGAGGCCGACCGTCAAACAGAAAAAAGCCAGAAGAGCTCAGAGAACACATCTTAAGCCTCTATGAGAGAAATATAAAGGCTTTGGACCCACACTTTCTTTGCGAGAAGCTACTCACGCTTGATGGTATCAAGATAAGCAAGGAGACCCTGAGACGCTGGCTGATCGAAGAGGGGAACTTTAAGACGAGAAGAAAGAGGAAGGCTCACCGAAGCTGGCGAGAAAGAAAGAAACACTTCGGAGAGATGATCCAGATGGACGGCTCCGATCATGATTGGCTAAAAGACCGAGGTCCCAGGCTTACCCTGATGGGCTTCGTCGATGACGCAACCGGCTCTGTCTCTGGTCGCTTCTACGAGCATGAAGGCACGCTTTCAGCCATGGGGGCCTTGAGAAGATATATCGAGATTTATGGCATTCCCCAAAGCATTTACCTCGACAAGCACAGCACTTACGCGGTCAACCGGCCGCTCACGCTGAAAGAAGAACTCATGGGGGGAAGCCCAAGCCCGCGGCCCAGTTTGAGAGAGCAGCAGAAGAGTTGGGGATCGAGCTCATAAGCGCCCCAGCCCACAGGCTAAGGGCAGGATAGAGAGGAGTTTTAAGACCCACCAAGACAGGCTGGTAAAAGAGATGCGCTTGAGAGGAACCAGCGAATATCAATGATGCCAACGCCCTCGTTGAAGGGTACTGTGCAAGCCACAACGCTAGGCAAGCGGCCAGTCGCGCTTCACCCTGGCGACCTTCATGTCAAAGGAGCCAAGAAGTGTGACCTCGACTCCATCCTTTGCATTCGGCATAAAAGAACGGTAAAGAATGACGTCGCGGCCCGCTGGGGCGGGGAGGAATTCGTTCTACTTCTTCAGGAGGTGAAGGGGGAGGACAGCATTGCCATAGCAGAAAAGATCAGGGGGGATATCGAAAGACTGGAGATTTCCTTTGGGGACAAGAAGATCAGATTAACCGCCAGCTTCGGCATTGCCGGCCTGCGTGACGGGGATGCCGAAATAGAGGAACTTATCAGACGGGCAGACAGGGCCTTGTATGCGGCCAAACATTCAGGAAGAAATTGCGTTAAAACCAATTTTTAGCAACCATGTTTTAATCAGGGATAGGCCCGTTACCGGTTGCAATCTCCTCAATACGCTTTATTTGGCAGTTGGTTAAAAGGTTACAACCTTATCCGCCCACTCGACCAGCTCGACGCAATCGACCATTGTGGACATCGGACAGGCCCCTGTGTCTCATCTTTTTGTCTTGATTTCAAACAAGTTCCACAGGCTAATACTTCGCCTCCTACAGAGATGAATTTTTTCAATTGTTCATCTGTAAAAGTCAATAGCTTACCTAACAGTCCTCCCCCTTGGGACGCTTGTCCGCCTTAGGCGGGCTTGGTGCTAGGCCGCTTCGCTTCTTGGCCCCACCCCCCTTGTGCTTGTCTCTTTAAGGGTCAGTTTCTTTCCCTCCACGAACGTCTCATATGGCCGCCGGCCCAGATTGCGATAGCCTCTATGCGGCCGCTCATGGTTATAGAACTTTAGCCAAACGTCCAGATCTTTCTGTAGCTCTTCAATACTGCCATAGAACTTCTTTCTGAAGGCTGTGCGGAAGAACTCATCCAAGATGGTTCGGTTGAACCTTTCCACAAAACCATTG
>JASEGU010000013.1 GCA_030017835.1 Actinomycetota bacterium
GGCCGCCTTTAGGCGGCCACTTCGACTACGCTTAAAGCCATCCTTTGAAAGGGCAATCAGCTTTAGGCGCTTAGGGACTTATTTATGGCGTTCAGATAGGCCTTGGCGCTGGCTTCGATGATGTCTGTGCTGATGCCCCGGCCAAGATATTTCTTGCCTCCGATCTCAAGTTGGATGGTGACATCGCCCTGAGCATCCAAGCCGCCGGTTATGGCGCTGACGTTGTAGAAGAGGAGCCTAGCCTGGACATTCAAGGCCGAGGCTATGGCCTTGCACGAGGCGTTGACCGGCCCGTCGCCTTCGGCCGTGCGCTCTATCGTCTCAGAGTTCTTGACCAATTTTACGGTAGCCGTGGGCGTCTGGTCGCTTCCGCTCACCACGTGAAGATAGGCCAGATTGTAGACCTCTCCTTGAGCCGTCCTCACCTCGTCGGCAATCAAGGCCTCCAGATCATCGTCGGATATCTCCGCCTTCTTATCGGCGAGCTCCTTGAAGCGTTCATATGTCCGCTCGAGCTCATCATCGGCAAGAACATGGCCCATATTCTCCAAATGTTGACGGAGGGCGTGACGTCCAGAGGTCTTGCCCAAAATTATCTTGCTCTCGGTGAGACCCACCCTTTCCGGGCTCATGATCTCGTAGGTGGTCCTATCCTTGAGCATGCCATCGGTATGAATGCCAGAGGAGTGGGCAAAGGCGTTGGCCCCGACTATCGCCTTGTTGAATTGGATCTGATAGCCGGTCAAGGTGCTGACGAGGCGACTGGTCCTGATTATCTCTTCGGTCTTAATGTTGGTCTTCTTGCCAAGGCTTGGATAGTGAGTATCTAAGATCATGATCAGCTCTTCCAAGGCGGCATTACCGGCCCGCTCGCCGAGGCCGTTTATGGTACACTCCACCTGGTTTGCTCCATTCTGGACGGCGGCCAGGCTATTGGCCACAGCAAGGCCAAGATCATTGTGGCAATGGACGCTTAAGATCACGTCATTTAGCCCGGCCACATTATTCTTAAGCTCCCTTATCAAGCGGCCAAATTCATCGGGTAGCGCGTAGCCGACCGTATCTGGAATATTTATCCGGGTTGCCCCCGCCTCGATGGCCGCGCCAACCACCTTGCAGAGAAAATTAAAGTCTGAGCGAGTGGCATCTTCGGGCGAGAACTCCACCTCGTCGAGATAGCTTTTGGCCCTTTTGACGGCCGCTTCGGCCATCTTCAATACCTCATCCTTGCTCTTTTTGAGTTTGCGCTCGATATGTATGTCTGAGGTGGCCAAAAAGGTGTGGATCATCGGTTTTTCGGCCCCTTTGACCGCTTCGAAGGCGCGATCGATATCGGCATCAACGGCCCGAGCCAGCCCCGCAACGAAGGGCCCTTTTATCCGATCGGCCACGGTCTTGACCGCTTCAAAGTCGCCCGGCGAGGTTATGGGAAAACCGGCCTCGATGGCATCGACCCCGAGCCTTGCCAACTGCTCTGCAATCTCGAGCTTTTCGCGAATATTTAAACTTATGCCGGGTGACTGCTCGCCATCCCTTAGCGTTGTATCGAATATGTAGACCTTATCTTCCATCTCCGCCTCTAGATGTTTAAATCGACGAATTTCGCCTTCATGACTCCTGGTATCGCCTCTATCTCCTTTAATGCTTTCTCCGAAATCGGCTCGTCCACGTTGAGTACACTTATGGCATCGCCCCTCGCCTTCATCCGGCCAAACTGCATCCTGGCTATATTTACGTTGTGCTTGCCGAGGGTGGTTCCAATATTTCCGATCATGCCCGGCCGGTCCTCGTTATGAACGATTAGCATATACTCCGATGGGATGACATCGACATCGTAGCCGAAGAGATTCATTATCCTCATCTTGCCCGGACTAAGCAGGGTGCCCGAGACGACGAAGTCATCCTTGCTCAAGGTTATCGAATTGACATATTCACAAGTCTTGGTCGTCCGGCTCTCCTTGACCTCGATGCCCCTCTCGGCGGCCAGACTCGGCGCGTTAACATAGGTTACCGGCTCTTGAACCACAGACTCCAGAAGACCCTTTATTACGGCGATGGTTAAAAGCTCTAGGCTCTTCCCGGTCGCTATGTCGCCGGAATACTCAATATCCAAGGAGTTTATCTGACCGCCCGCAAGCTTCATAAAGAATTTGCCCAAGACCTCGGCCAGTGGCAGAAATGGTTTTAAGATATCCACGGTCTCGGGGGCGACCGCCGCCACATTGACCGCGTTGCTGACAAAATCGCCCTTTAGGGCGGCAATCACCTGCTCGGCGACGATTACGCCCGCCTTATCCTGAGCCTCTATGGTTGAGGCGGCGATATGAGGTGTGACTATTACGCTGTCCAACTCAAGCAGGGGTCCCTTGGTATAGGGCTCTTCGGTAAATACATCTATGCCGGCTCCGGCCACCTTGCCATCCTTTATGGCATCGGCCAAGGCCTGCTCATCCACTATCCCGCCCCTTGAGGTATTTATGATCCTGACCCCGTCCTTCATCATGGCAAACTCTTTCTTTCCTATCAAACCCAGAGTCTCTTTAGCTTTTGGCAAGTGAACCGTTATCACATCACAGACCTTGAAGAAGTCGGCGATATTGTCGATGACTTCGATGCCTATCTGTTTGAAGCGGTCGGATGAGACATAAGGATCGTAGGCTACGACCTTCATGCCCAATCCCCTTGCCCGGCTGGCCACCAAGGTTCCGATGCGACCCAAACCGAGTACCCCCATCACCTTATCATTCAACTCAATCCCCATGAATTTGGACTTCTCCCACTTGCCGTTCTTCATTGAGTTGGTGGCCTGAACTATCATCCTGGCTTGGGTCATCAGCAGGGCCAATGCATGTTCAGCTGCGGATATGATGTTGCTCTGGGGAGCGTTGGCCACAATGATACCCCGCTTGGTCGCGGCCATTATGTCTATGTTGTCGACGCCGATACCGGCCCGGCCGATCACCTTTAGTTTAGAACCCTTCATGATGGCTTCCTTATCGACCTGAGTTGCGCTTCTTACGATCAAGCCGTCGTAGTCAGAGAGACAGGCCAGCATGTCATCTCTGGACATATCGAAAGCTAAGTCCACCTCAAATCCGGCCTCCTTCAGCTTCTCAATACCGAGATCTGCAATCTGCTCTTTGACAAGTACCTTCATTCTCTTCGCTCCCTTTGCCTATCGATTGGATCTATTTAAAAATCGTTCTCCAAAAATACCTTCTCAGCGGCCGTGATACCGGCCCCTTGTTCGAATTTATAGGCGAGCTCTTTTAGGGTCATCTCAATTCCGCTTAGAGTGGTTATGATATCAAACCTATCATAATAGCCCAAGTGACCGAGGCGAAATATTAGACCGGTCACCTTGCCTTGGCCACCGGCTATGGTCAGCCCGTACTTCTCCCTCATGATCTTGACTATCTCCTTGCTATTTATCCCTTCCGGCGCCTTTATGGCCGTGACCGCATTGGAGGTATCATCACATGCTCCGAAGAACTCCAAACCCAGAGCTTTGACACCGGCTCGGGCCGCTTTGCCCAAGATACTATGTCTCTTGATTATATTGTCCAGCCCCTCGGCCTTGATCATCTTGAGCGCCTCATCGAGGGCCAAGACCAGCGAGACGGGCGGGGTGAAGGGGTTCTGGGGCGTATCTTTCTTGAGAGCGGCCAGCGATTTTTCGTAGCTGAAGTAAAATTTGGGCAGCGTTGATTTCTCCACCATCGCCCAGGCCTTCTCGGATACGGCCGCAAAGGCGAGCCCGGGCGGGGCCATGAGCGCCTTTTGAGAGCCGCATACGGCCACATCAACGTGCCAAGCGTCCGTCCGAAATTCGAGGGCGCCAAGACCGCTAACCGTATCGACTATCAAGGCGGCCTTGGTATCTTTGACCATATCGCCTATGACCTTAATGTCGTTGACGATGCCGGTCGAGGTCTCGCTATGGGTAACGAAGACCCCCTTGATATCGGGATCATTAGCAAGGGACTTCCTTATATCATCGGGATTTGCCTTCTCTCCCCACTCATAGGCGAGCTCTGTCACCTCGAGACCGTAGGCCTTGGATATTTTGGCAAAACGCTCTCCGAAGTTTCCGGTATTTACCACGATGACCTTATCGCCTTGTGAAAATAGGTTGACGACGGCCGACTCCATAGCTCCGGTTCCCGACGAGCTGAAGATGAGGACATCATTGTCGGTCTGAAAGACATATTTTAGGCCATCCAAGACCGAGGTGAAGACCTTGGAGTAGTAAGGAGCCCGGTGATGGATCATCGGCTTAGCCTGGGCGAGCAAGACTTCGGCCGGGACTGGGGTCGGACCTGGAGTCATCAGGTAATTTTTCTTCATTGCTTGTGCCACCTTTCACAATCTTTTAAAACAATCTTACCCAATTTCGGGCAGAACCACAAGCTAAAAGAGGTAGTAATCTACTTCTTTATCCAGCTCATCATGGAGCGGAGTCTCTTGCCGACCTGCTCTATTTGATGGTCGGCTTCCCGTTTCTTGATCGCGTTGTAGACTGGGCGTCCGGCCATGTTCTCGAGTATCCACTCATTGGCGAACTCACCGTCTTGTATGCGACGGAGGGCCTCCTTCATGGCCGCCCGCGAGCTCTCCCCGATGATCTTCTTGCCAACGGATATATCGCCGTATTCGGCCGTATCGCTTATCGAGTAGCGCATGCCACTGATGCCGCTCTCATAGATGAGATCGACTATCAGCTTTAGCTCATGCAAGCATTCGAAGTAGGCGACCTCGGGTTGATAGCCGGCCCCAACCAACGTCTCAAACCCCGCTCTGATAAGCTCGGAGGTGCCGCCGCAGAGGACGCACTGCTCGCCGAAGAGATCGGTCTCGGTCTCCTCTTTGAAGGTGGTTTCAAGGACGCCCGCCCGAGTGGAACCGATGCCCTTGGCGTAAGCCAAGCTGATCTCCTTGGCCTTACCTGAGTGATCTTGATAGATTGCAAAGAGGGCCGGAACGCCATTACCCTCCTGATAGGTCCGCCTGACCAGGTGACCGGGTCCTTTGGGAGCGACCATGATGACATCGACGTCTTCCCTTGGAAGTATCTGATGAAAATGGATATTGAAGCCGTGGGCAAACATCAGCACATTTCCGGGAGCGAGATTCTCATTTATCTCCGAGTAGAAGACCTGCTTCTGAACCTGGTCGGGAACGAGGATCATGATGATATCGGCCGCCTTGGCGGCCTGACCCGGCTCCATCAGAGTAAGCCCAGCCTCACGCACGGCCGAGGCCGACTTGCTATCCTTCTTGAGTCCAACCACCACATCTAACCCGCTCTCGTGAAGGTTTAAAGCGTGGGCGTGGCCCTGGCTTCCAAAGCCGATAACGGCTATTTTTTTCCCTTTAATGACGCCCAGGTCTCCGTCCTTGTCGTAGTACATCTCTGCCATTAATTCCTCCTTGAGTTGATGATCGATGATCAAACTTAAGTTAAAAATCAAACCAGCTATCTATTCCGATTTTAGTCCCCGGCTCAGAGCGATCTTGCCGGTTCTGGCAAGCTCCTTGATACCGTAGGGACGGAGCATCTCCTCAAAGGCGTTGAGCTTGTCGGCGCTTCCGGTTATCTCGATGGTCAAGGTATTTTTGGCCACGTCGACGATATTGGCTCTGAAGATATCGACTATCTCGATTATCTGTGCCCGGGTGGTTGGGGGGGCATTCACCTTGATGAGCACCAATTCGCGCTGAATAGACTCTTTGGGATCGAGGTCGTTTATCTTGAGCACGTTTATCAACTTGTGAAGCTGCTTGGTCACCTGCTCCAAGGTATGGGTCTCACCATCGACCACGATGGTCATGCGCGAGTAATTGGGGTCCTCGGTCGGACCGACCGCCAGGCTATCGATGTTGAAGCCCCGCCGGCTGAAGAGACCGGCAACCCTGGTTAAGACACCCGGCTCGTTATCAACCAAAACGGATAGTGTATGTTTCACTCTCCTTCGCCTCCCATCATATCGCTTATGGAACCGCCGGCCGGCACCATCGGAAATACGTTCTCCTCTCGCTCGACGACGAAATCTATGACGTAAGTCTCGGGCGAGGCGATGGCCTCCTTGATGGCCGCCTCAACATCATCTTTTTCGGTGACCCTGAGTCCCTTGGCTCCATAGGCCTCGGCCAGTTTAACAAAGTCGGGCGTTCCGACGGCAATATCGGTGTGAGAGTAGCGACGGTCGTAGAAGAGCTCCTGCCACTGCCTAACCATACCCAGATAGCCGTTGTTCAAGATGAATATGTTAACGGGCAGCTTGTTTGCAACGGCCGTGGCCAGCTCTTGGGAGACCATTTGGATGCTGCCGTCGCCCGCGATATCGATGACGACCTTATCCGGGCAGCCGACCTGAGCCCCGATGGCTGAAGGAAAACCGAAGCCCATGGTACCCAGACCCCCCGACGAGATAAAGGTTCTCGGCTTAAGCGCCCTAAAGTATTGGGCCGCCCACATCTGATTCTGTCCGACTTCGGTCGCGATTATGGCTTCGCCCGCCGTTATCTCTGATATCTTCTCGACCACGAATTCGGGGCGAAGCTTATCATCCTTTTTGTAGGTAAGCGGATACTTCTCCTTCCAGCCTTCAATCTTCTTGCGCCAAGAAGAGATGTCGGCGGAGCCATCGGCCCTCTCCTTCTCTATCTCCTCAATTAGTTGAGAGATGACAACCTTGGCATCTCCTACTATCGGGATTCTGGCCTTGAGATTCTTGCTTATCTCGGCCGGATCGACATCGATGTGGATTATCGTGGCCCCTTGAGCAAAGGTCGAGAGCTTGCCCGTCACTCGATCGTCGAAACGCATGCCGATGGCCAAGAGGAGGTCGCACTCGGTCAAAGCATGGTTGGCCGCACGCATGCCATGCATGCCGGGCATCCCGATGAAGAGATCGTCATTTTCGGGAAAACCCCCTTTGCCCATGAGGGTGATAGTAATCGGTATCTGGGTCAATTTAACCAGTTTAAAAAGTTCATCCCAGGCTCCGGAGCGCAAGATGCCGCCCCCGGCGACGATGACAGGTTTTTTGGCCGAGAGGATGGCTCCGGCCGCCTGTTTTATCTGGCGCGCGTGTCCCTTTTGAGTGGGGTTATACCCGGCAAGGCTCAACTGAGTTGGTTGTTTGAAGACGAACTCGGCCTTTGATATATCGACCGGGATATCGATGAGGACCGGGCCTGGCCGCCCCGTCGAGGCGATGTAGAAGGCCTCCTTGATGATCCTTGGAAGCCCCTTGACGTCCTTGACCAGGTAACTATTCTTAACTATCGGCAGCGTTATGCCGGTAATATCGGCCTCCTGAAAGCCGTCCGTCCCGAGCAGGGTCGTTGCCACCTGACCGGTTATGGCCACCAGCGGTATCGAGTCGAGATAGGCGTTTGCTATCCCGGTAACCAGATTGGTCGCTCCGGGTCCGGATGTAGCCAGGCAAACCCCAACCCTTCCAGTCGCCCTAGCGTAGCCGTCGGCTGCGTGAGCTGCACACTGCTCGTGGCGAACCAGGATGTGACGTATCTTGGAGTCATATATGACGTCATAAATGGGAAGGACGACGCCTCCGGGGTAGCCGAAGATTACTTCGACGCCCTCATCTTCCAAACATTTGATCAAAGCCTGTGCACCAGTTAATTTCACGTCATCACCTCTCATTTTTTTATTTTTATTCCATAGGTTGATCTAAACTGGTTAACTTAAAGTAACTCTATTCTATTATCGCACCCTTGGCGGCCGAAGAGACCAGGCGCTGATAGCGGGCCAGATAACCCTTTAGGACCTTGGGCGGTTTAGGAACCCAAGCCTTTTTACGTTCGGCGAGCTCACTGTGTGAGACCTTCAAGTTTATGCTCTTATTTGGTATATCTATTGAAATCCTATCGCCATCTTTGATGAGGGCGATCGCCCCGCCCTCCGCCGCTTCCGGAGAGACGTGGCCGATGGCCGCCCCCCGGCTGCCGCCGGAAAAACGACCGTCGGTTATAAGGGCGACTTTACTGTCCAATCCCATGCCGGCTATGGCCGAAGTTGGGGTGAGCATCTCGCGCATCCCCGGCCCACCTTTGGGCCCCTCGTAACGGATAACGACGATGTCTCCCGCCTCTATCTTGCAACCGAGAATCGCTTCCACCGCCTCCTCCTCGGAGTCAAAGACCTTGGCTGGTCCCTCATGAACCAGCATCTCTTTGTCAACGGCTGACTGCTTGACGACTGCACCATCGACGGCCAAGTTACCTCTTAAGATGGCAAGCCCGCCCGATTTTGAGTAGGGATTATCGATCGATCTTATGGCGCCGTTATCGAAGGCCCTTGCCGCCTTTATATTTTCATCGACCGCCCGGCCGCTTACCGTCATCGCCTCGGTGTTTATCAAACCTTTTTTAGATAGCTCGGCCATGACCGCTTGAACGCCGCCAGCTTCGTCTAAGTCTTGGATGTGGTGCTTTCCGGCCGGACTTATCTTGCAGAGGTTGGGAGTCACATCGCTCACCTCGTTGAACATCTCAAGGCTTAAGGGAAAGCCGGCCTCCTTGGCTATGGCCGGAAGGTGAAGGACGGTATTGGTCGAGCAACCCAGAGCCATATCGACGGTGAGCGCATTGCCAAAGGCCGCCTCGCTCATTATATCTTTTGGACGGATATCTTTCTTTTGCATCTCCATGACGGCGATGCCGGCCATCTTGGCCAGCCTAATCCTCTTGGCATAAACCGCAGGAATCGTCCCGTTTCCGGGAAGAGCCATGCCGATCGCCTCAGTCAAACAGTTCATCGAGTTGGCTGTAAACATACCGGCGCAGGAGCCACAGCCCGGACAAGCCGAATCTTCGATTTCGGCCAATTCCTCCTCGCTCATATTGCGGGAGCTGACCGCCCCCACCCCCTCGAAGACCGAGATGAGATCGATGTCGGTCCCCTTGTAACGACCGGCCAGCATCGGTCCGCCGCTTATGAAGATGGTCGGGATGTTGACGCGGGCCGCCGCCATCAGCATACCGGGAACTACCTTGTCGCAATTGGGTATCATGACCATGGCATCGAAGGCGTGGGCTTCCACCATGAGCTCGATGGAGTCGGCGATTATTTCGCGGCTGGGCAGCGAATGCTTCATGCCGGCGTGATTCATGGCGATGCCGTCGCAGATGCCGATGGTGGAGAACTCTATCGGGGTCCCGCCGCCCATACGGACTCCGGCCGCGGCAGCTTTCGCGATCTTGTCCAGATTGATGTGACCGGGCACTATTTCGTTGTATGAGTTGACGATGGCCACAAAGGGCTGGTCTATCTCTTGGTCGGTCAGACCATCGGCTTTGAGAAGCGACCTATGGGGTGACTTGCTCACTCCCCGTTTGGCCATATCGCTCTTCAAGATGGCGCCCCCTTAAAGGTCGAAAAAATTTGAAGGTATAATTCTACTATAAAACGGTGTGGCTGTGAAGGAAATTGCCCGTTTGAAATCGACTTTTATCGCTCCGTTTTGATGATGATCGAATGATGATGATTAAATTTAGGTGAAAAAAATTATAAGCGCAGGCGAAAGCCAAAGGCTTCCGCCTACTTCAAAAAAGTCATTCACCGATTCTTAGATGAGAAAATGAGCCTTAAATAATTGGCTTTAAGGCTTTGACCTCCAGAGACCGTGAACGTTGCAGTACTCTCTCATCTCAAAGTCATCGCCCATCACGCAAAAATCTGCCTCCGGTTTGCCCGTCGGGTTCAGTTTTTTCCTGAAGGTTCCCCCATCGGTTATGACTTCAATCCATTCGATGTGATGCTCCATCCCCATCGGATGCGGGGTCGCCCCGACCTTAACTTTGACCCCTGAGGCGCTCTTTTCGGCCACCGGAAGATGCTTCTCAAAGCCGACATCTTCGGTCTTCTCGGTCAAAAGGATCATCGGCTCGCCGCAGCAGACGAGCTCGCCCACCCCGGTATGGAGGACCGAGGCGATGTTTCCGCAAATCTCACACTTGTAGATCTGGCCTAGCTTCGTCATACAATCATCTCCTTTGAATGATTAGTATTCCTCGCACCTGACCTGATAGAAGGCTCTTGGATGGTCGCAGGAAGGACATTTTTCGGGCGGTTCGGCCCCAATATGCGGATAGCCGCATTCGCGGCAGAACCACTCGACGGGAGCCGCTTTCTTGAAGACGGTTTCCCCCTCCACCTGCTTTAAAAGTCTCTTGAACCTATCCTCGTGATGACTCTCGGCCTTGCCGATTGCCCTCAAGCGATTGGCGATATCGTTTAAACCTTCCAAGTCACCCAAGTCGGCAAATTCAGGATACATTTCGGTATATTCGTAATTCTCACCGGCTATGGTGGCTCTTAGGTTTTCGGCCGTAGTCCCAAAGATGGTCGGAGCGGCCGAACCCACGGCAATCTCATCCAGATTCTCGCTTGATTTGGCTTTCAGCTCGCCTATCAGCCTAAAGAGCCATTTGGCATGCTGCTTCTCATTGTCGGCTGTGATCGTAAAGACCTCAGCTATCTGCTCAAAGCCCTCATCCTTGGCAACTTTGGCATAGAAGGTGTAGCGATTCCTAGCCTGGCTCTCGCCGATAAAAGCCTTGCAGAGATTCTTAATCGTCTCTTGCATCAAACCATCCCCTTTCAATTTTTTGGTTATCTTTAAATTTTACCACCCATCGTCAAACGTAAAGATCGGCCAAATGAGTTATCATTCGATTGAATCGGCCACTCTGCTCCGTAACTCAATCAAGTTTATTTCGGGAGGCGCAAAGAATCTGAGCGGCGGGGTTATCGTCCCCACCCCGAAAAAGAAGGTGGCGCTGAGGATAAACAAAAAGAGGACCCGGGAGGCCACGGTCAAGACTGCCTGATCTCGGCCGAAAGCTTCTCTTTAAGTTGCGATACTATCGCCTCGATGGCCTTGGCCGCTTCATCGTCGGTCAGTGTCCTCTCCATGGATTGGAAGAGAAGACTGTAAGCCAGGCTCTTTCTGCCAGCACCCAACTCCTCGCCCCTGTAAAGATCGAATAGCCTTGCGTCCTTCAAGAGCTTTCCCCCGCTTTTTAGTATCACCTCAATCACCTCTTGGTGGGTGACGAGGTCACCCACCAGCATCGAGATGTCGAGATTGATGCCGGGAAAACGGGGAATATCCTCAAATTTCTTTACTGAATCGACCCCTTGGATCAAGCTATCAACAGAGAGTTCGAATATGGCAACGTTTGGACCGAGCTCATAGGCCGCGGCCACTTTAGGGTGAACCTTCCCGAGGATGCCCGCGCTCCTACTTTTGATGAAGAGTTCGGCCGCCATGGATGGATGAAGGCTCAGATGATCGACCCTTTTAAATTGATACTCCCTTATGTGAAGATCTAAGAGGAGCTTTTCTATAACCCCTTTGATGTCGTAAAAATCTATATCGATCGCCTTTGAATACCAATGGTCTTGGCCACTCGCCCCGGCCAAGGCGGCCGAGACCATCAGACTCTCCTTGGGCAACTCCTCCCCCTCTTGCTCCTTGAATACCCGGGCCATCTCAAATATCTTGACGTTATCGTTTTTGCGGTTTAGGTTCCACTTGACCGTTTCAAGGAGGCTTGGGATGAGGGTGGTACGAAGGACCGCTTGCTCCTCACCTAGGGGGTTTTTTAGCCACATTGCCCCCTCATAGTCAGAAGCTCCCTCAAGACCTGCGCCACGCAAATAATCCGGCGAGACGAAGGTATAACTCATCGTCTCAAAGAGCCCAGCCGATATGAGCGAGCCCGCGATCATTTTCTTGATCTTTTGGGCCAAGGTCAGCCCGCCGACAGCCTCGCCCCTCGGCAAGGTCGACTCTATCTTGTTGTAGCCGTGGGTCCGGGCTATCTCTTCAATCAGATCTATCTCGCGGGTGAGATCAGGCCTAAATGTCGGTGCGGCGACTTTAATCTCGCCGCCCATGGCAACCTCGGCCGCGATCTCGAGCGAGGTCAGGATATCGATCAGATTATCGATAGCAAGGTTGGTGCCCAGGATCTGGTTGACCCTGTTGACCCTAAGGTTCAATTCTTTGGGTTCAATCTTTTTGGGATAGACGTCTATCCTACCCTTGAGCACCTCTCCTCCAGCCACCAATTTTATTAGCTCGGCCGCTCTGTCGCAGGCCCATGGCGCCCCATTTGGATCGCTGCCCCGCTCAAAACGCAAAGATGATTCCGAGATCAGGCCGAGGTCCCTTGAGGTCCGGCTGATATTTGCGGCGTTGAAATGAGCCGACTCCAAAAGGATCGCCCTTGTCTCACTTGAGACCTCGCTATCAGAGCCGCCCATAACCCCGGCAAGAGCAATCGGCCCCGACGGATCGGTTATGGCAAGTATGGTAGAGTTCAAGCTTCTCTCAACATCGTCCAGGGTGGTGATGGTCTCGTTATCTCTGGCTCTTCTGACTATGATCTTACCATCCTTGATCTTGGCCAGGTCGAAGGCATGGAGGGGCTGGCCCATCTCCAGCATTACATAGTTGGTCACATCGACCACGTTGCTTATCGGCCGGATACCGGCCGCTTTTAGCCTTCTTTGCATCCAGTCGGGAGAGGGGGCAATCTTCACCCCATCGATCACCCTGGCCACATACCTTGGACAGAGATCCGGGTCATCTATCTCAACCTCGGCCCGAGCCGAAACCTCTTGACCCTCGTCTTTGAGACCGATGGACGGTTTTTTGAGCTCCTTGCCCGTCAGGGCAGAGACCTCCCTTGCGATGCCGATCATGCTCAAGCAATCGGGGCGATTTGGGGTTATTTCCAGCTCCAAGATGGTATCATCTAGACCGAGCGCCTCGCCCAAACTTCTTCCAAGCCCGACCTCACTATCGATGATCATGATGCCGCTTGCATCCTCACCAAGACCGAGCTCGACGGCCGAGCAGATCATACCCTCCGACTCGACTCCCCTTATCTTGGCCTTCTTGAGCTTCTCGCCTTTGAGGATGGCCTGGGCCTTGGCCACCGCCACCCGATCGCCCTCCTTCATGTTCTTGGCTCCGCAGACGATTGATAGGTCTTGATCGCCTACGTCCACGGAGACTAACACCAGGCTGTCGGCATTGGGATGGGGCTCGATCTTTGAAATCTTGCCCACCACAACGCCTTCAAAATCACCGCCGATCCTTCCCACCGATTCTACGGCCGTGCCGCTTAAATCGAGCTTCTCCTTGAGCTCACCTGGGCTAATATCGAGATCGACGTAGTCTTTTAACCAATCTATTGAAACCTTCATTGCTTGTCCTCCAGGATCAAAATTGTCTTAAAAATCTCAGATCGTTCTCGAAGAAGAGCCTTATGTCGCTGACGCCATATTTGAGCATGGCTATCCTCTCGACTCCCATACCGAAGGCAAATCCGCTCAACTCCTCGGGATCGTAGCCGACTTCACTAAGGACCTTTGGATCGACCATGCCGGATCCAAGGATCTCCAGCCAACCGCTGCCAGAGCAGACCCTGCAACCTGAGCCCTTGCAGATTATGCAGGCCACATCGACTTCGGCGCTCGGCTCGGTGAAGGGAAAGAAGTGGGGGCGAAGCCTTACCCGGGCGGAGTCGGAGAATAACTTCTTGGCGACCACCTCCAAGGTGCCCTTAAGGTCACCAAAGGTAATATTTTTGTCGACCGCCAAACCCTCGACCTGATGGAACATGGGGGAATGACTGGGATCGGACACGTCACGCCGATAGACGCGGCCGTGCGATATCATGTAGAGGGGAGGCTTCCTCTTCTTCATCGTCCTAATCTGAACCGGCGATGTATGGGTTCGAAGCAAGGCCCCCTTTTTCTCCATGTAAAGGGTGTCCATGAGCGATCTGGCCGGATGATCAACCGGAGTATTTAAGGCATCGAAGTTATAATAATCCGTCTCGACTTCCGGTCCCTCTGCAATGAAGTAGCCAAGGCCGATGAATATTTCGCTTATTTCATCGATGACCTGGCTTATCAAATGGGCTCTACCGGAAGGCAGAAGGCGGCCAGGCAGGCTGATGTCTATCGCCTCATCCTCCATGCGCCTATTGAGATCTTCCGCCTCGAGCTGAGTCCTCCTTGATGAGATGGATGACTCGAAGAGTTCCTTTATCTCATTGGTGACCTTGCCAAATTTTGGCCGCTCAAGCGGATCAAGCGAGCCAAGCGTCTTTATCGCCTCGGTCAACTCGCCCTTCTTGCCCAGAAGGGCGACCCTTGCCGCCTCCAAGCTCTTAAGCGAGTCCGAAGAGTTGATCGCCTCAAGGCCTTGCTTCTTTATCCTCTCAAGTTCATCAAATATCGACATCGAAACCCCCTCTAGAGACTTAAAAACATTTTAGCCAAAAAAATAAACCCCGTCCAAAAAAGGGACGAGGTTTTTAACCCGCGGTACCACCCTGCTTCCCCAAGATTTACTTGGGACGCTTTCATCTTTTAACGCCGGATTATCCGCGTTGAGCCCTAGTTGCGACGCCTCGCTTTCGGACTCACAGCTCAAGAGCGAAACCTTGGCCGGCTTAACCTTTGGACCGCTTTCAGCTTGAGCGCTCCTCTCTGTGTTGGTCTATACCGACCGGCTCTCCGTCAAAGCTTTTGAGATATTCGGTTTTTTAAGAGACCTTAAGCCCCGAGCTTCTCCTTGGCCAAAGTTGCGGCCTTGGCAAAGCTCTCGGGATCGTTTACGGCCATATCGGATAGGACCTTTCTGTCTATCTCGATATTGGCAAGTTTTAGACCATTCATCAGACGGCTGTAGGATATGCCGTTTTGACGCGCGGCCGCGTTTATCCTGGTTATCCAGAGCTTTCTAAAGTCTCTCTTTTTGTTTCTGCGATCCCTGTATGAGTAGGAGAGAGAATGCATGAGCTGCTCCTTGGCGGCCCGGTAGGAGCGGGATTTGGCTCCATAGTAACCCCTGGCCAGCTTCAAGAGCTTTCTTCTCTTCTTCCTTGCATTAACTCCTCGTTTTACCCGCGACATATAAAAACCCCCTAATTAACTTCGTATTAGATCATTTTTTTGATTCTTTTTTCGTCCGCCTCTGAGACGAGTGCGGATTTGGCAAGATTCATCTTTCTCTTGGGAGACTTTTTCTCCAAGATGTGGCTCTTGCCATTGCGCATCCGAACTATCTTGCCCGATCCAGTAAGCCTGAATCTTTTGGCTGCGCCCTTGTGAGTTTTTATCTTTGGCATCTATTCAGCATCCCCTTTCTTTACGGATGGATCATTGCTTTTGGGCTTATTTATCGGTGAAAATACCATAACCATATTTCTGCCATCCAATTTTGGAGCCGATTCCACCACGGCAAGTGTCTCTAAATCCTCGGCCAACCTCTTTAAGATCGCCGTGCCGATATCAGTGTGGGCCATCTCGCGGCCCCTGAACATCACCGTAACTTTGACCTTGTCTCCGTGATTTAAGAACCTTTCAACGTGCTTCTTTTTGGTCTCATAATCATGCTTATCTATCTTGGGCCGAAACTTGATCTCTTTGACAACCGTTATGGTCTGGTGCTTCTTGGCTTTTTTGGCCTTCTGCTCTTGCTCATATTTATACTTTCCATAATCCATTATCCGACAGACCGGAGGAGCCGCCTGAGGAGCCACCTCGACCAGATCCAAGCCCTTCTCCTCAGCTATGGCCAGCGCCTCGCGCATGGGCTTTATGCCGAGCTGTTCGCCGTCATCTGAGATCAGTCTGACCTCTTGGGCACGTATTCTAGAGTTGATACGAACGTCTGTGTTTATTTATTTTCACCCCCCAGGGTATCAATGGTCCCCTCACAAAAAAAGGGTGGCCGAAAGCCACCCGATAAATCCAAAAGATACTTTTAGTGACCTCTGGGCTGCCTATGCGCCGTAAGGTGAGAAGCGGTGGCTTCTACTTTCAATATTTCATATACAATTTTAAGAAGGAAAGTATAACCTTATGTGGCTGGCATGTCCAGTCAGACTTTAGGATTTAGTATCGACCTCTTCTTTGAGCTTCTTGATAAAGCCCTCAAGCTCCAGACCTCTCTCCTCTTTGCCGTCTCGGCTTCGCACAGATAAAGTCCTGGCCTCCACCTCGTTATCGCCGACAATCACCATGTAGGGCATCTTTTTCAGCTGAGCGTCCCTTATCTTCTTATTTACCGACTCGCCCCTCTGATCCACTTCCACCCTAAGCCCCAGGCTCCTAAGCCCATCTGCCACCTCAAAGGCGTAATCGTTATGGCGGTCGGCGATCGGAAGGATGACCGCTTGAATCGGAGCTAGCCAAAGGGGAAAGGCCCCCACGTAGTGCTCGATCAAACAGCCCATGAAGCGCTCGAGTGAGCCAAGGAGCGCCCGGTGAATCATTATCGGACGGTGCTCGGTATTATCGCCGCCCATGTAGGTCAGGTCAAAGCGCTCGGGATTGTTGAAATCGACTTGGATGGTCGAGCACTGCCAGGCCCTCCCCAGAGCATCCTTTATCTTGATATCGATCTTGGGACCGTAGAAGACGCCTTCGCCCGGATCGATCTCATAGCTTAAGGAGGTCCGATCAAGGGCCTTCTTTAGGGCCTCGGTCGCAAGCTCCCAATGCTCAATATCGCCGACGTATTTTTCCGGGCGCGTCGAAACGTAGATATCATATTCGGCAAAACCAAAGGTCTTTAGCATAAAGGTCACGATATCCAATATTTTTATTATCTCATCTTCGATTTGGCTTTCCCGGCAAAAGATGTGGGCGTCATCCTGGGTAAAACCCCTCACCCGAAGCAGGCCGTGCAAAACGCCGGAGCGCTCGAAGCGATAGACGGTGCCGAGCTCGGCCCAGCGCAAGGGAAGCTCGCGGTAGCTCCTGGTTTTAGATTTGAAGATCAGAAGATGGGCCGGGCAGTTCATCGGCTTGATGACGTACTCTTGCCCCTCCACATCCATTGGAGAGTACATATTGTCACGATAAAAATCCCAATGACCACTCGTCTTCCAGAGATCTACCTTGGCGATGTGGGGGGTCATGACCAGCTCATAACCCCTATTCAAATGCTCGTCTCGCCAGAAGTCCTCGACGATCTTCCTGATGAGAGCCCCTTTGGGATGCCAGAGAACCAGGCCCGCTCCAAAATCGTCATCCATGCTGAAGAGGTCGAGTTCTTTGCCGAGCTTGCGATGGTCCCGCTTTAAGGCCTCTTCTTGAAGCTCAAGGAATCTCTTCAAGTCCTTGGGATCGTTGAAGGCCGTCCCATAGATCCTCTTGAGCATCGGCCGCCTCTCATCGCCCCGCCAGTAGGCTCCCGCCAAACTTAAGAGCTTTAACGCTTTCAATCTACCGCTCGAAGGGATATGGGGACCGCGGCAGAGATCGGTGAAACCGCCGCTCTTATAGACCTTGATCTCATCTTCCTCGATATCCTCGATCAACTCGACCTTATAATCCTGGCCGAGCGATTTGAATAGCTTTATCGCCTCTTCTTTGCCCATGACTTCTGAGGTGAAGGTTTCATCCCTGGCTATGATCTCCTCTATCTTGGCATAGGTCCGCTCCAGATCGTCCGGACCAATCGGCTGGCTCACCTCAAAATCATAGTAGAATCCGCCCTCGATGGCCGGACCTATGCCAAATTTGGCGCCCGGATAGAGCTCGCTTATGGCCGCGGCCATGATATGAGAGGCGCTATGGCGGTAAATTTCGGGCCCCTCGATTGAAGCGAAGGTTATTATCTCAAGAGATGAATCATTGGTAAGGGAAGTGCTTAAATCGACGAGCGCGCCATCGACCTTGGCGGCCAAAGCGTCCTTGGCAAGTTTTGGACCGATTAAGGAGGCAACCTCCAAAGGGGTTGCGCCCGCCTCAGCCTTGCGCACCGAGCCATCAGGAAGGGTTAGGTTGATCTCACCGGCCATCTAAAACCTCCAAGGAATGAATAGAAAAGATTATAGCATAGAGGTAGAGTGAGGTAAGAGATCTGAAGAAAAGTGGTGGGCGCTACTGGATTCGAACCAGTGACCCCTTCCGCGTCAGGGAAGTACTCTCCCGCTGAGCTAAGCGCCCACTTGAGTGAAGCCCAAAAACTAAAGGATAGACTATCTGTAGAATCTAAATAACTTGGAGGCGGCGAGCGGATTTGAACCGCTGAATCGAGGTTTTGCAGACCTCTGCCTTACCACTTGGCTACGCCGCCAGATGGAAATCTTGGCCCTCCGCCCTATAAACTAATGGCCAATGGCCTTTCTCTGGACAATACTTCAAACACCATCGACCATGAACTTGTTCTGGAGCGGAAGACGGGATTTGAACCCGCGACCCTCACCTTGGCAAGGTGATGCTCTACCACTGAGCCACTTCCGCTTATTTTACAGAAGGTATTCTAGCATCTAGGTTTGGATAGTGCAATAATTCGATTGATACCAAACCGCTTGCATGCCCGGTCCAAAAGGGATGCGCAATCGGTAAGCTTACCCCTTTTTGTCGAAGAAATTCGCCAAGGAACTCACGGCCTCATCGAGCGTTTTGGGCGGCTCAATATCATAGCCCATCCCCCTTAGGCTTGCAAAGAGAACCGGGATGTCGGGCGGGACCATCTCGACCTGCTCTAAGCTTTTAGGGTCCAAAAACAGGTCTGCGGGAACGCCTTTGCCCACGATCTCGGCGTGATTGATCAGGTAGACTACGTTTGCAAAGCGCCAGACCAGATTGACGTCATGGGTGGTCATCACGATCGTCATCTTTCTATTCTCATTCAACTTAAGAAGAATATCTATCATGTCATTCTGACTGCGCTGGTCGAGACCACTAAGCGACTCGTCCAAGATCAACAGCTTGGGATCGGTGACTAAAGCGCCGGCCAAAGCCACCTTCTTCTTCTCCCCGCCCGAAAGGTTGTGGGGCATCCTATCCTTTAGTTCGGTTATGCCCACCTCGTCCATTATGGCCGCCACTTTAGATAATACCTCCGCCTCGGCGATTCCCCTATTGCGCAAGGTAAAGGAGATATCGTCTTGAACGGTCGGACCGATGATTTGGTCATCGACATTTTGGAAGACCACCCCAATCTTCGAAATAACCTCATCGAAGTGATCCTTTGGATCCTTGTCAAATACCTCTATCTTGCCCTCGCTCGCCTTGAGTAGCCCTATTATGTGAGAGAGAAGGGTAGTCTTGCCGCTGCCGTTGGGCCCCAAGATTGCCACCCTCTCGCCCTCACAGACCACAAAATCGAGTCCGCAAAGACTGATTTCAACAGAATCGGGGTATACGTGCTTTAAGCATTTAACCTTGACTATCTCTTTCATCTTAATGTTATGGCCCCCAGAAATAAGCCCGCTCCAAGCAGAAGCGGAAATAGATCGTATGCGGATGGTTTCTTTTTCAAGCCGTGATGGGTGATCCCCCCATGATATCCCCTAATATTTAAGATGCTGCTACTTCTTGAGCTCATATCGATGGCGTGGATCAGGAGCGTCCCAAGGATGCTCCCCAAGTTCTTTAAGTTAAAGAGGAGCCTCTTTGGCGTAAGACCTCCTCTGATCTTTAGAGACGTCATAAGATCATTGAGCTCTTTTAAGAGTATAAAAAACGACCTATATGTCATGAAGAGGGCATCTGCCACCAGCTTCGGCATAAATTTGGCCATGGCACCGAAGATATCGAAGTAATTGGTCGTGGCAAAGAGGATCAAGAGGCCGAGGGCGGCGGCCACCGCCTTGGAGATGATGACAAGTGGCTGGACAAAAGAGACGTTGATTTGGCTGAGCGCAAAGATGGCCGCAAAGATGGCCATGTAAGAGGTCATGAAGAGAAGCTTTATGGTGGGTAATTTTAAAGCCGAAATAAGAAAGATCAGAAGCAGTAGTAGCGAGACCAACTGGGCCAATTCATTCAAGATTATGACGGCAAACACGACGCTGGCCGCAAAGAAGATCTTTGATGGAGCGGACGCACGATGAAAGGGACTCTTGCCCGACGAAGCGAGCGAATCTATCAGGTATAGCTCCACTATCTCTCCTTGCCATCGATTAGCTCGGGTCTGACCTTACCAATAAATGATACCATCTCCGCTATGATAAAACTCTCGATTAGCCAGCCGATGGAGGCAAGCGGCACCACTATCTTGGCGAAGTTAATGAGCGAGATCTCACCAT
Source organism: Actinomycetota bacterium (assembly GCA_030017835.1). Lineage (NCBI taxonomy): Bacteria > Bacillati > Actinomycetota > Actinomycetota bacterium. The sequence goes on from JASEGU010000013.1 coordinate 20,104, forward strand.
ACTCATCACCATCCCGTTCCTCTTCATCATGGTGACCCTCTTCAAGTTCGTGACTTTCATCCCCATCTGGCCCATGAATATGTAGTATATCCCCTGGACTGCTTCCGGTCATAACCACCATGCCGATCATCAGAGCCGTAGATAGAACCAAGGCAGCAAACGTCGTAAGAAAGGCCGCCCATTTTATGGAAATCATCCTCCTAAGTGACCTAAAGAAGATGAATCCAAAACAGGCTTCGGCGCCGGTTATGAGGGCATTCAAGCCGACGACGGTAATTCCACCATGACCGGTGAGGGCCAGAATCAGATTGACCACAAAAGCAGAGATGAAGGCGGCAAATGGACCAAGAATGATGCCGGCAAGCACGCTCAGGTTGAGATGATAGCCCAGAATGGGTAGCGGAACGATCATTCCGAGCAGCATGACCGCCCCGAGGACGCCGATCTTGGGCACGATATTTTTTAAATCGACAGCCTTAAGCTTATATAGCGAGAGGCCAAGAAGAGACGCCGTGATAAGAAAGCCGATGATGAGCCAACTGGGAGCGATTATTCCATCCGGAATATGCAAGTGCGACATGGTCCCTCCAATCTGGCCAAAGACATTACCTTTGGGCCATCAATAATCTGACTTCTTTCAATTGATAAGCGTAGGCTTCAAAGCGTGCATGATGTCTAGAGAATCATATTTAAAGCCGACCCGACGACCAGCGCCACCGATACCATGATGAGGGCCGATTTAAAGGTATATTCCATTCCGAGCTCCTTGATCATAACCATGAAGGTGGCCATGCAGGGAAAGTAGACGGCTAGCACGGTGCTGCCGATGACCGCCTGCTTGGCGGTAAGGCCTGCTGGGCGAAGCATCCCGACGGCCAGATCTTTGCGCAAGAAACCTATCATCAGAGAGGGCGCGGCCTCCTTGGGCAGGCCCCAAAGATTGGTCACAATGGGCGTCGTAGCCCTAGAGACCAGATCTATGATGCCGACCAAATAGAGAACGTTTACGATAAGCACGCCCAAGAGGAGAAGCGGTATCGCCTCTAGGATGTAGCCTTTCAGCCTCATCCAGAGCTTCTTCGAAAGGGCGCCCAGATTGGGCAGGCGGTAATGGGGTATCTCTAAAAATATCTCCGGGCTCTCACCTTTTATGGTGGCATTTAGAATGACGCCGAGGGTCAGCCAGACCAGAAAGAGGGTCAGAAAAACGATCATGAGATAGCCCAGACCGAACCTGGCCACCAAACCGATTATCATGGCTATCTGAGCCATGCAGGGAATCGAGATGGCCATGATGGTCGAGGCGATGAATTTTTCACGGCGGCTCTCTAAAATCCTCGTCGAAAGGGCGCCCGGCACGTTGCAGCCGAGACCGAGTATCATCGGGATGATGGCCGCCCCGTGAAGACCCAGGTGGTGCATGACATTGTCCATGAGTACGGCTATCCTGGGAAGATAGCCGAAATCTTCCAGAAAGCCGAGCATAAGATAGAAGGAGAAGACATAGGGCATCACAAGAGCGATGGAGACGTAGGGAGCAGTCGTCAGAAGGCCGAAGGATTGGCCGAAATCTATCGACCCGGAGACCAGGCTGCCTATCAAAAGATCGTGAAGGAACCCGCTTGAACCCAAGAGGTTGCTGAGTTTCATCATTATTGGCAGGTAAATGCCTTCAAAGAGGGGGTCGAAGGCGTAATTTATCAGACTCTCGCCTATCAATCTGACCACAAAAAATGATGCCGTAATGACGGCGGCAAAGATGAGTATGCCGTAGAAGGGGCTTATGCTGGCATCTTCTATCCTCTCAAGGATGGTGTGATGACGATGGACCACCTGCTGGCTCCGACCTATGATCTCTCCTATCTTTGACCAGCGATCCTCTCTGTTGTGGCCCAATGCAGCCGTCGGTCTCGCTTCTCCTAAGCGGCTGACGAGTTCCTTTATCCCTTCACCGCTCACAGCCACCGTCGGAATGACCGGCACGCCCAGCATCTCCTCCAGAGCTTGGGTATCGATGGTTATGCCCCTATGTTTGGCGTCGTCCCACATGTTAAGGGCTATGATTGTCGGTTTGCCAAGCTCGAGTATCTGAAGGGTTAAAAGCAGGTTTCGCTCGAGGTTGGTCGCATCGATCACGTTTATTATTAGGTCGCCCTCTTCGATCATTCCGACGGCTACCTCTTCGGCCTCACAGGTCGCATCCAGACTGTAAGTTCCGGGCACGTCTATGAGCTCGACCTCCGTATCCTTCAGCCTCAGACTGCCCTTGGTATATTCAACGGTCGTGCCCGGATAGTTGGCGGCCACAACATGAACGCCGGTAAGCCTGGAGAAGACCACGCTCTTTCCAACGTTCGGGTTGCCCATTAGAAGGATCTTCACTCCTCCACCTCGACCATTATCTTTTTGGCCACGCCGTAACCGAGGGCAAGCTGGCAACCATCCACCCTGACGACAACCGGCCCTTTAAGGAGCATTGAGCCCGCCTTGGTGACGCGACTACCCTTCCTTATGCCCAGAGCCTCAAGTCTCCTTTCGACGCCGCTTCCGCCGTCTATCTTAGTGACAAGACCCTTTTCGCCTATCTTCATCTCAGCAAGCATTTTCAATAGATTTAAGCCTCCTACTTTGAGCAACCGGCGCAGATGCCATGATACTCTACTTGGCAGTCAGTTGCGTCAAAGCCGTATTTTTGATTTATTTTATTTCTATCGTTGGCACAAAAGTCCGATTTAATCTCGGTGACTCCACCACAGGACTGACAGATTAGATGCGAGTGATCCTTGGCTTTTATCTCATATCGCTTCTTGCCACTGGGTGAATCAAGGCTGGTTATGAGGTCGAGCTCCTTTAAAAGCTCCAGCGTGCGGTAGGTGGTGGCAAGCCCCGCGCTCGGACATATATCCTTTATCCTCTCATGAAGCTCGTCTATGCTCATATGCTCTTTTGAGGTGGCAAGAATGTCGAGGGCGGCAAGCCTTGGTGGAGTAAGTTTATGACCGGACTCCTTGAGCCTTTTCAGTTCGACCTTCATGATCACCCCAAACGAGAATAAATGAGAATTATTCTCATTTATTCTCGTTCTTTTGGATCGAATTGTCAATACATTTATGGATCAAGATTTTGGAAGGCTAACTCGTAGCTTCAACTCTGCTTAAAGCCGGCTCAAATCCGCTTTTCGAAGAGGAGCTCTTTGGTCTCCTCATCAAAGACGTAGAGGGCGCTAAGAGCCCGCTCATCCCCTTTTACCGCGGCGACCAGGAGGGCATCTCTCCCGTTAAATAGGACAGGTTTGATAAGAAATCCATCCGCTCCCAGAGTGTTGATCGAGGTAAGGCTGATATCTATTTCGGGGGGTAAATCTGATATAAGCCCGCCAGCTTCCAATTCCAAACTTATCTCCTCAATGATTCCACCAAGCCTATCTTCATCAAATTCAAGCCGCTCCTCAGTATCGGCAAATTCAAAAGATGGGCCGGTCTCTTGGGGAGCCTTTGAGAGCATGGCCTCGGAGCCCCCTTTCTGTTTGACTAAATCTTCAAGAAGGACGCTATCGCCCTGAAAGAGGCCGCCTTGCCGGTAGATGAGAACGGAGAGGGCCAGGATGGTCGCAAGGGCAACTGTGGAAAGGGCAAGCCCAATCGCTCTGGTATGCTTGCTTCGTTCTCTTGTCTGGTGTCCCTCATTATCCCTCTTCGGCAAGGCAGCCAAGCGTTCGGCAAGACCCAGGGGGATCTCTTTTTTTTCTACCGCACCCAAGACAAACTTGACCGCATCCAGCTCATCCAGCTTTTCTTGGCACGCCTCGCAAGTGGCAAGATGAGCCTGGATTTTGCCCTTTTTGACTTCGCTGAGCTCTCCATCCAAAAAGGCCGAGAGGTCGCCTTGGTATCTTTTACATCTCATCATCATACGCTCCAGAATATAGACGATTAAGTCCTTTTGATTGTTCCGCTTGCCCCTTTAAGCTCAGCGGCCAGCTTAAGCCTGGCCCTGGCCAGCCTGGATTTTACCGTGCCAACCGGCACCTTCATGGCCTCGGCCGCCTGAGCGTAGCTGAGCCCATCGATATCGCAGAGGATTATTATCAGACGGTATTTGGGCTTAAGCCCCCTTATTGCCCGTTCGATATCGGCCTTAAGCTCCCTCTCCTCAATACGACTTGTGGGATTTTCGCTAAAACTTGAGGGGCAAGCGATTCGATCTGGACCTTCTTCGATCGAGATATCCCACCTTCTGGCTCGCCTTCTCAAAAAATCGAGACAGAGATTTACGGCTAATCGATAGAGCCAGGTGGAGAAGGAGGACTCAAAACGGAAGGTATCCATCTTCTTCATCATCTGAATGAAGATATCTTGGGTTAAATCCGACGCATCGTGGGGGTTCTTGCTCATCCTCAAGGCCAAATTATACATTTTTTGCTGATGAATCTGGATGAGGTCGCCGGTGGCTGCATCGTCGCCAACCATAGCCAACTTTACAAGCTCATCCTCGTCTCTAATGCTCCGGCCAAACAACATCTCTTCTCCGCAACCAGGTGAGTTAGATAATTAACATGATAAGTTTTTAGAACTCCGTTTTCAATCGTTATCGGTGGTTGAAGGGTGTTATGAAGGGTCAAGTGGTGTCGGAGGCGGGACTTGAACCCGCATGAACTTAGCGTTCACTAGGCCCTCAACCTAGCGCGTCTGCCAATTCCGCCACTCCGACAATTTGAATCAGCCTATAAATATTACAAAAATCCGTGGCAATAGTCTAGGGACGGCTTAAAAATATAGCTTCAAGAAAGTCCAAAGGTGATCAGAGCTGAGTCTGAATCATGTGGCAGGAGACCATGTGACCCGATGATACCTCTATCAAATCGGGTTTAGATAAAAGGCATATGTTCGACGCCTCTGGGCAAAAAGCCGCATATTTGCAGGCCGCACGGGGGAGTGGTCGCTTCAAGCGATTTGCCTTTCGGGTGGGGCGCCCCTCCTTTTTGGTCTTCAGTGGGTCAAGGGGCGACATGGCAAGGATCAGAGCTTTCGTATAAGGATGGAGAGGGCAATTGAAAAGTTTATTGACCGGAGCCACCTCGACCAACCTGCCAAGATAGATGATGGCCACCCTGTCAGCCAGACGATAGACTACGCCTAGGTCGTGGGAGATGAATAGGTAAGTTAGGGCCCGCTCCTCTTTTATGAGACTCAGAAGGTCGATAAGCCTTGCCTTCATGATGATATCTAGGGCTGAGAGCGGTTCGTCCAGTATCAAGAGCCTCGGACTCAGGCTGAGCGCCCTGGCCAAAACCACCCGCTGAAGCTCGCCGCCGCTAAGTTGACCGGGCCTCTTGGCAAGGTGGCCCTCCTCCAAGCCGACCATAAGGATAAGTCTTTCGATCTCCTCTCTCCTCTTTGCTCTCTCCTTGACTCCCGTGGCGATGAGAGGCTCTCCAAGTATCTCTTCGATATTCATCTTGGGGTCTACGGCTGAGTAGGGATCCTGAAAGACGAGCTGTGCGCCTGACCTAAGCCTCTTCAGCTCGCCAGCATCCATCGAAAAGACATTCTTCCCCTCGAAGATAACCTTGCCCACGCTCGGCTCCATCAGCCCAAGGATTATCCTGGAAATGGTCGTCTTGCCGGATCCGCTCTCACCGACCAGGCCCAGAACCTCGCCCTCCTCAAGAACGAAGCTGACCTCATCCAGCGCCACCTGAGGCGTCCTCTGACCAAATGGGCCCCTTCTGCTATCCTTAAAGACCTTGGAGACCCCTTCGACCCTTAAGAGCTTGTCGCTTCGATCCAATGAACTCACCACCAAATTAACCGGCTCCTTTTGCCATATGACAGGCGATCAGATGCCCAGGCTCGGGCTCAATCAATTTTGGAATCCGCTCCTTGCAAATATTATCTGATATCCTGCACCTTGCCGCATAAGGACAACCGATAGGATTGAAAGCCTTAGCCGGTCTCTGGTCCTTTGAGATGGGGGCCTTTCTGCCGCCATAGATCCTGAGCTTGGCCTCCATCAAATCTAACGTATAGGGATGAAGCGACCCTTCATACATCGCTTGGGTACTGCCCGCCTCGACGACTAAGCCGCCGCACATCACGATGGCTCTATCAGCCAAAGAAGCCACCACATCAAGATCATGACTGATTAAAATGATGGCGCAGCCTATGGCCGCATGAAGACTCTCGATCAGATTAATAATCCCCGCTCTAACCGTCACATCGAGCGCAGAAGTTGGCTCGTCGGCCACCAAAATATCCGGCTCACACGAGATGGCGACGGCTATGGTGGCCCTTTGTCTCATGCCGACGCTGAGCTCGTGGGGGTAGCGATCAAAAATATCATCAACATCACCCAGGCCAACCATCCTGATGAGATCATCCGATCTCCTTCTTGCTTGACTCCTGGTCATCGCCCGATGTGATCTAAGCGTCTCGGTGATTTGGTGGCCGATCTTAAGGTTGGGATTCAAGGAAGCCGTCGGATCCTGAAATATCATCGATATCCTGTCTCCCCTTATCGATCTGAGCTCGGCATCGGACATCTCAAGAAGATTTTGTCCCAAGAAGGATACGGATCCGAAGATTTGGGCGCCTTCGCTCCTGTCTATTAGATTTAAGATGGCGTGGCCCAAGGTGCTCTTGCCGCTGCCGGACTCCCCGATCACGGCCAGCTTCTCGCCCGCGCCCAGATGGAAACTTACCTCTTTTACGGCCTGAGCCGGGGCCTCGCTCGATTCGAAGCTAACAGAAAGATTCCTCACTTCAAGCACTCTTATCTTCCCCTTCAAACTTTGGGTCGATCCCAAAGACCGGCTTTAATCCATCCGAGATGAGAAAGAGGCTGGTTACCATGATAAAGATAAAAAGCCCCGGAAAGACGGCCATCCAGGGGGCCGTGGTAATATAGGGCCTTGCGTCAAACAACATCGAGCCCAGGCTCGGATGGGGCGGCTGAATCCCAAGACCCAAAAAACTCAAGGCCGCCTCGTCCATTATGGCCGCCCCAGCGCAGACGGCCGAGTAGGCTATGGCTACCCCGATCGAATTTGGAATTATATGACGGATAATTATCCTTGCTTCACTCAGGCCAAGACATTTGGCCGCCTCTATAAAACCTTTTTCTTTTGTGGAGATGACGGAAGCCCTAAAGATTCTGGTCACATTGGCCCACTCAAAGACGGCCAAAACGACCACGATATTGATGATCCCAGGGCCAACGATATAGATTATGGTTATCGCTCCAAGGAGGGTGGGGAAGGCGTAGATCATGTCGGCCAAGCGCATCATGAATGAGTCGATGAGCCCGGCCCGATAGCCGGCCACCGAACCCGATATTACGCCGAGCGTCATGGCCAGGGCCATGGTCAAAAATCCGATTCGAAGCGAGACGCGGCTTCCCCAGATCACCCTGGCAAAGATATCTCGGCCAAGGTCGTCGGTACCCATGATGTGGGCGGCCGAAGGCGCTTCTTTGACGAGTTCGGGATTGAAGCCGACCGCCTCCTCAAGGGGAGCGATCAGGGGAGCAAAGAGAGCGGCCGTCATTATAATAATGAGTAGAGACAAGGCTAAAACGGCTGCTCTATGAGTTAAAAAATCTCTGATTGCACCGCCTCTCCCTTTTCTTTCTCTCACCTAGCATCGTCCCTCTTTGCCGAGACAGGGTCGCGGCCTAGCTTGATGGTGGGATCGAGATAGGCATGGATTATGTCCGTAATCAGATTGATGGCCAAAAATATTATGACCAGGATCAAGGTTGCCCCCATGACGACCGGAGTATCCCTCTGCAAGATGGCTAGATGGACCAGCCTCCCAAGCCCTGGCCACGAAAAGACCGTCTCTGTGAGCACTGCGTTGCCTATAAATAGTCCGAAGTTCAATCCAAACAAGCTGGTAAGAGGGATTGAGGCTCCCCTCAAGGCGTGAAACCGTATCGAGGTTTCAGAAAGACCTTTGGCCCGGGCCGCCCTGATGTATAGCTCCTTCATTTGGACACTCATCTCAAACTGGGTTATTCGCTGAACGTAAGCTATTTGGGTTAAACCGATGGTTAAGGCGGGCAAAATATAGAATTTGAAGCTTCCATCGCCGATCCCTGAGATGGGCAGCATCTTTACCTTTAGCCCAAAAGTGATTTGAAGGATCATCGCCACCCAGAAACTCGGCAGAGCGATGGTGAGTAGAGAAAATGTCGAGATGAAGCCGCTAAGTAGAGACCTCGGCCTTAAGGCCGAAATTATCCCAAGGGGGATACCGATAAGCATTTCCAGAATTACCGCCAGAGCGGCCAAGGTGACCGAGTTAGGAAGATAGAGAGAGATCAGCTCAAGGACCGGTTTCTTGTATCGGATAGAGGTGCCAAGATCGCCTTGGAATAAGTTTGCCAAGTACTTGCCGTACTGAATATACCAGGGCTTATCCAGGCCATAGTGAGCCCTGATCATCTCGACTGACTCGGCCGTCGCCCCCTTGGGAATGAGAAGATTGGCCGGATCTCCCGGAAGCTTGAACATGATTAAAAAGACGATCAAGGTCAACCCCAAGAATACCGGGATGGCCCAAATTAACCTCTTGATTATATAGCGCGGCAATTTTGCCCCTTTGTAACCGCTTTTTAGCAATCGTGGGTTTTGATGATTAAGCTTGGTGATATTGTAACTTAGGTGAACCTATCTTGATAACCAGACCAGATCATAGGGGGTCTCTTCCATGCCGGTCCTGATATATCCTTCTACATTTTCAGCTATTATCCTATTGGAGCCATAGAAGGCGATCGGGATATAGGGCATGTCATTTAAGACCAGCCGTTCTATCTTGCGATACATCTCGATCCTCTTTGTGCTGTCAAGCTCGCCTCGGGCCGCTATCAACATCTCATCAAGATCGGGATTTTTGTAGAAGGAGAGGTTGTCATAGCCCGCATTTTTGGAATAGAAGAGGGGGTAGAGAAAACAATCAGCGGTCGGATAGTCCGCCGTCCAACCCATCCGATAGAAAGAGAGCTCACCCGCCTGGATCTTATCATAGAGGGCTGCCACCTCAAAACCGGATATATCGAAATCGATCCCGACCTCTTTGGCGTTTGCCTGTATGGCCTGGGCGATGCGATCATGGCCGAGACCAACATTGTAACTCAAGAGGATATCAACCAGTCCTTCTCCCTTGGGGTAACCCGCCCTCTCCAGCAGCTCGGCCGCTTCGCCCAAATCAAAATCTGCATCCATTGCGTCCTCTTGAAAGCCCGGCATCCCCTTGGGCAAAATACCCGTTGCTGGCAGGTATGAGCCCTCAAATATCGCCTTAGTTATGGCCTCTCTGTCGATGGTGTGGGCGATCGCCCTCCGTAAATCCGGGTTATCCTTGAACGGCCCAAGCTGCGTGTTGAAGCCGTAAAAATAGAGACTTAAAGCCGGTTCGCTTATGACCCGCTCGCCATATCTCTTTTTAGCCTCTTTCAGCCGGCCAATGGGGATGGGAGACTCGCCAAGATTCCCGGCTTCAAATTCCATGTAACCGGTAGTCTCATCGTTGAATACCTTAAAGACCACGCTGTCCAGATAGGCTATCTTCCCGCAATAATCTTCAAAACGCTCAAGGACTATCCTCTCTCCCCTCTTCCATTCCTTGAACTTGAACGGACCGGTCCCTACGGGATTCTCGTAAAAAGCTTTATCCTGCCGCTTGACTTCTTCTTTTGGAACCGGGTAGAAGACGGCGTGACCAAGGGTGGTCGCAAAGTCCGCGTAAGGATAGGAGAGCCTAACCTCAAGGGTGTAGTCATCCGGCGCGCTAAGGCCGGCCAGACTATCGCTTAAACCAGCCTGGAAATCATCAAAACCTTCTATTGGTTCAAAGTGGTAGGCCAGCTCAGAGGCGGTTTTGGGGTTTACAGCCCGATTCCAGGAGTATACGAAGTCGGAGGCCAAACACTCTCTCCCGTTATGGAACTTGATCCCCTTCTTCAAATGGAAGGTGAAAGTCTTGGCGTCGCTACTCACGTCCCAAGACTCAGCCATCTTAGGGATCGTTTCAAGAGTTTTGGGATCGTAGGCGACAAGGCCGTCGTAGATCGCCTTGCCGACTTGAATATCCTCCGAATTGAAGAGATGAACGGCATCAAGGGTTGTAGGATCAAACAGAAAGACGCTTAAGGTGCCGCCCCTCTTTGGGGAAGCGTCATCGGAACCATCCGATCTTAAGAGCCCCTCCATGCCTCCAACTTGGCTGATCGTAATGATCATAAAGAGGATGATGAGCCCCAAGACCGCAAACTTAAAACCTGGTCTTTTCATCTAAGCCTTGGCCCTCTTGTCCGTTAAAAAATTATTATTTATATCGGCAAATCATAAGACCAACTTAAACGGGGCAAATAATATAAGAAGCACCCCGTCTGAGGTGATGGGCGGGGCGCTTGGATGCTGACTTAGGCTCAGAGTTAGCGGCCCCAATTTCAAAAGATAAAGACCAGTATAAGAGAGGTCAATGTAAAGACGACCGCCAGAATGATGGTTATCCTATCCAGATTCTTCTCAACAACGGTGCTGGAAGAGAAGCCTCCCATTGTGCCGCCAAATGATCCTGAGAGACCGCCGCCCTTGCCCGAATGCAAAAGGATGGCTCCGATTAAGCTTAAGGATACTATTATGTGCACGGTGACTAAGAAATAGTACAAATTAATGACTCCTTTACCTTTTTATCTCCATCAATATAGCATAACCTCGATTTTAAGGCAATCGCAAAATTTTGCTTAAACAACTCACCTTATTCTTTAAACTTATACTCTATGGCAATGCGGTTTCATTGCCAAGACGCAAAAAAGCGGATGAAGAACGAAAACAAATAGAATTTGAGTAAGCTTTCCTTTAATCCTTGCCTACCTTCATGAGCCTCAAACCAAAAGAGGGGCACTCTTTTTGAGGCGCCCCTCTTTTGGTTTATCTTACCCAACTCTTGTCGGCTATATCAAGAGCGTCTCTATCTGATTTAAAACGGTGCTGGAGACAGCTCCCGAACCGCCGAAGATGAGAACCTTGTTGATGCTGGCCTTGTTGGTCGTAAGGAATGTCTTGGTCGCAAGGGAGCTGTCGATATTGGTCGGATAGACCAGAACCATGACCGAACCGGCCCTCGCCCCATAGGCGCCGGCGCTCAAGGCATCGGGGTAATTCTCGCCGGTTACAACGATGGCCGTAGGCGTACTGCCCATTCTTGACTTGACCTGTTCGGCAACCTTTTTGGCCGTTTCATAGCGGTCGGCCCCGCCCAGGCGGGTGATGGTATCGGCTCCGGTCTGGTCGATGATCTGGCTTTTGACCGTATCGGAGATCGCGCCCACCCCGCCCAAGATGAAGCACTTGCTGGCACCAAGGCGGTTTATCTCCGCCTTGGTGTAGCTGTTCAAACTGGTCGACTCGGTAAGCAAGATGGGGCAGTCATAAGCGCCGGTCAAGGCGTCTGGATAACTGCCGCCAGTGGCTACGATGACGTATTCGGACGATGCTATCCAGCCCTTCTACCTGACGGCCACGGCCGTCAGGTAGCGATCTGGTCCCTCAACACGCTCGGTCTTGCTGGTAGTGGCCTCTCCCACCGCAAAATCGCTGAATGAAGTCATGCCGGTGGCCTGGGTGGCGGTAGAAGTTCTGGTGCCGACAGTAGGAGAAGTCCAGGTAGAACCGTCCCGTTTTGCTACGATAAAGTTGCTGGTGGTGGCCCCCGTATCGATATCGGCCGAGGTGAAGGTGAAGGTGGCCCCATAGTTATTGAAAGTGATACCGGAATTGGTCAACGTCCAGTAGGCGTTGACGTTCTTGCTGTCGTTGATGTTCGAACCTGTCAGGGTGCCGCTCGTAACTTTGGCCGTAAGGTTGCCGGCCGCTGTGACGCTGCCGAAGACAACTGTAACCGGATTGTAGTTGCTCGCCGTACCCACCTCAAAGGTCCGGCTGACATTACTGCCAACAGCCACGTTCTTCTTTAATTTGCCATGGATGTATCTGCTCGCGTTTGCCCCCGATATCGAGCCGCCGGAGGCGATGATGACCTTATTTGTGCCGGTCGTTACCTTGCCGCTGGTCAGGGTGAGGTTATTGCTTACCGTTTCATCGCTGCTTATGGTCAAACCGTTTGAGTTGTTTAAGGTTAAATTATGGAAAGTAGTGGCGCCAGTCATCTTCTGAGCGCTTGAGCCATTGAGCGTGACCATGCCGGTTCCAGCCGTGAAGGTGCCACTGTTTGTCCAGGTTCCGGCAACGCTTAGGCCGTAGCTCGCGCCCGCCAAGGTGGTGCCGATTCCGATGGTCAGATTGCCGCCCACCGTCGTGGCTTGCGCTAAAGTAGCATTGGCTGCGCCGCTTAGGCTCAGGTTGCCATTGATGGTGGAAAGGCCTGTCAGCGTCTTGGGGCCGGATCCGCTCAGAGTGAGGTTCCGATAGGTGACCGCTTTGACCGTCTGGGCGCCGCCGGCGGTATAGTTCACGGTATTGCCGGCGGCGGCGTTAAGGGTGGTGACTTCGCAAGTACCCCCAAGATTTAAGGTAGCGTTTGCCCCTTGGGTTAGGCTGCCTACCCGGTCAGATTGCCAGAGACGGTCAGCGCGCCGTTATTGGTCAAGGTGCCGTTAACGACGGAGTTTCCGGCGATGTTAAGCGTGCCGTTGTTGGTCAAGGTGCCGCCATTAACGACGAGGTTTCCGCTGACGGTCAGAGTCTGGCTGGCCGAGATGACCAGTGTGCCGTTGTTGTTTACGGTCAAGTCGGTGATTTGATATGATCCGTCAACGGTTACCGTGTGGGTATCAAGTATGGTAACGTTATCTGCCGGGCTGGGAACGGCTGCTGTGTTCCATGTGGCCGCCACGCTCCAGTCGCCGGTAGCCTTGCTGTTGATGTCGGCCGCAAAAGCCGGATCGGCCAGAGAGACCAAAAGGCCCAAGGTCATGGCCGCCGTCAAAACCAGGCTTAACGCCTTCTGCTTAAATATCCTCTTTCTCATCACTTGCTTCCTCCTTTGCTTATAGTGGTCAGACGCCTCTGCCAGCCGCCGGAAAAACCGATTATTTAAAGATCTCTTAGGCCTTATGGTTGATTTTTAGCCAGTTTTAAATGCTTTTTTTCTTATCTCCTTTCCATGGTTCATGTTTTTCTTAATTGTAAATTAAAATAATCAATCACATCAAGCAAATAATAAATAAATATAAATACGACGGGAGCGGGCTAAAATCCTTTAAACCGCTAGGTCTCGCCGGTTAAATCCCACAATGGCCAGGGCCAAAAAGAGGAGGGAGCAGACCAAGTAGATAAGGATGCTCTTCAAGCTCAGGCCGTCCAAAAAAATGTCGGTTGCGTTGAAATAATAGAAGAGAGAGGCCGCCTCGTAAGGCTCGAGCTTATCGACCAGAGCGGCCAAGGTATCGGCCAAGTACATCATCACGGCTATGCTGCTCGTCAGGCCGAGGGTTAAACCCCGCTTGCCGGTAGCCGAGCCCAAGGCGAAAGCCAATGAAGAGAAGGAGAGACCGAGCAGAAAGAGACCCAAGCAGGCCTGGGCCAGCTTGAGGAGGTTGATATCGATCTTGAGCAGCAATAGGGGCAAGGACATGCCGAGGTAGAACGAGGCCGAGATGACGATGAGACCAACCACTCCGGCCAAATACTTCTCCACCGCTACCCTCGTGCGGCCTATGGGATGGGAGAGCAAGAGGTCGATGGTGCCCTTCTCCTCCTCGCCGGCGATGACGCCCGCCCCAAAACCGACTGAGAAGAAGAGTATCAGTATCGGGCCCATCATGGAAAAGAGCTCGGCGTTCAAGAAGCCCTCTATCGTTGAGATGCTCAAAGCATCGCTCAAGTTGAAGGCCGCCTTCAGTTCGTCGGGCCAGACCTCCATGTAGTTGGAGAGCTCCAATGAAGCCTTCTCGACCGTGGGAAAGAGGGCCACGATGAAGGCACCGGTCAGGGCGAGCCCTATGCTCCACCAGATGATGGACTTCTTTCTTTCCCAGAGGGTCTTTAAGAAAATATTATGAAACATCGGCCTCTTCCTCTTCGTAGAAGTCCAAAAATATCTCCTCTAGGTTGGGCTCATGGGTGATGAGATTTACCACCTCAAACTGAGCGGCCCTCTTGATCAGCGGATCAAGCGAGCCCTTCACCTTGCAGCGCAAGGTTTTGTTATCTATCATCAAGTCTTGCACCCCGCCAACTCCCATGAAGTCTACCGTGGTTATAGGAGACGCGAAGTGTATCTCTAGGCTGCGCAGAGCCACGGCCTTTAGCTCGGATATCTCCTTTACGGTTATGAGCCGCCCCTCGCGGATGACGCCGACGCGATCGCAGATCTTCTCCACCTCGGGCATGATGTGGGATGATAAGAAGACCGTTCGCCCCTTTCGCTTGAATTCGCTTATCATGCGGTAGAACTCGTGCTGGACCAAGGGGTCGAGTCCTTTGGTCGGCTCATCCAAGATGAGAAGTCTGGGACTATTCATGAAGGCTTGGACGAGCCCAAGCTTCTGTTTGTTCCCGCTGGAATAGGCGCCTATCCGGCGGGTGATATCCAGATCCAGACGCTCGGCCAGTTCATTCACGTAAGCCCAATCAACCCCGCCCCTAAGACGGCCAAAGTAAATGATGAGATCTTTGGCCGTCATCTCTTCGTAAAGGGCAAGTTCGCCAGGGACATAGCCGATCTCATTTCGGGCTTGAAGCCCCTCTGTGTTCACGTCAAAGCCGAATATGGTGGCGCTGCCTATCATCGGCCGGATGAGATCGAGAAGAAGACGGATGGTGGTGCTTTTGCCCGCTCCATTCGGCCCCAAATAGCCGAATACTTCACCAGACAGGACTTCCAGGTTGACATCGATTATCCCGCGAGTCTTGCCGTAATATTTGGTCAGGTTGGTGGTCTTGATAACCGCTTGGCTCATCTGCTGCCCCGCAACATGGAGAGATTGTCGGCTTTTTTCCTAGCCGGCTTGGTCATACGTATAATTCTGATGGTCTTTCTAAGTCTTGTTTATCGGCAAATCAATCACGCATGAAGAGTTTAAACCCTAAGGGGTTGATTATGTCGACCGTTCTTCAGGGCTTAATTGAAAGAATGATTTGGGATCGGTTTGCAGCCGATAGAGGGTCTCTGCCTCCTCGGCCGATAAGGCCTGCCGATATATTCTTATCTCATCAAGCGATCCCTTCCAAAGTGCAAAATCTCTACCTCCAAAAGTTAAAGGATTGTGGTTATTGAGAAGTTCGCCTTTGAGAGAAGCTTGGTCTGCAAAGCGGCCATCCTTATATGCCCTGATCATCTCCCCATCATAAGAGAAAACTAGGTGGGTATACTTGGCCGCCGGGACGCTTCCAAGGCTCAGATCCAAAGAGTCACTTAAGCCATTATCCCCGGTCATTTTGAAAGAGAAATCTCGACCTCCGGATTTGGCGATCAATGAGATTGGCACCCTGTTTGATAGGGGATGATATTGCTCAAGCAGAACGCGCCCATCCGACCAGGCGTCGGGTTTGAGATAGAGCTCTATTGTGAACTTTTCGCTAAGCTCCATCGCCTTCTGGTAATCGGAATAGGTAACCACATCTATCTGGGAAGATTTTGATTTCAAATAATCGCTGACCTCTTTGAAGTTGGAGGTCAAATACCTGGTGGAGAGATCGGCCTTTTCGTCTACGATCTGGTGAAAGGTGAAATTGATGAAGGATCCCTTTTCAATCGCCTCATCTATAGCTTTCTTGATGGAAGCGACCGACGTGGTGTTGGTGACGTAAAATCCCTTAACGAGATATTTTAGATCTCCAGAGGGCAATATGTTTGGCTGAAAGCTTCCGTCCTTTGTGGTCCTTGCCATTTCATGTCTTTCGGCCACCGTAACGATAACCCGCTCATCGTAGAGGCCGTATGGATAGGCGAAAAACTTCGCCGACTCTTTGAATCCGTTTCTTGCCAGCCAATCGTAACCCTCATTGATGTTTGATGCCAAAGCCGAAGGGCTAAGCGAGGTTAATTGGGGATGATTTTTGGTGTGGTTGGAGATATCCCAGCCGAAGTCTTTCATCTCTTTTAATTCGTCCTTGCTCATATGGGCACCGCCGCCGACATAATCGGTGACGATGAAGGCAACCCCTTTTTGACCATTGGCTTTCATGATGGGAAAGGCCTTCTCTTTGACCCCGTCGCAACCATCGTCGAACGTTATGGCCGCCTTGGCTCTCGATTTATAATTAATTTTAAGATCATCAAAGCTTACGCTGCTGCTCTGACTCGAAGTTGATTTGCAAGCGACCCTGAGGGCGACCATTTGGCTATCCCAGCTCTCTTTGGCACTCGAGGTAAAGTCCCCCCCCCGCCCGAGCAAGAGATGATTCCAGCCTTCATTTAGAGCGGATGCGGGGATAGTCGCGCTCAAAGATTTTGAGAAGTTTTCGGTGGATGAAAGGCTCAAAGCGAGCGAGCGTAGACTCTCCAAATTATAGACATAGACCCAGATGCTCATGTTGCTGGCGCCCTTCGAGGCGAGGCTTATTTTTTTATCCAAATAGGCTAGGTTACCCCCTGATGAGGTCAGCTTTAAAGAGGCCTTTCCTTGCAAGAGGTTGGCGGTATCCAAGGCTTGACTGGCCATCTTGCCGCCCACCGACCAGTTTGAGGTGGTTTCAAAGCCCTCTAGGGGCGTGCCGTTCTTTTCTATAAGTCCGCCGTCCATTAGGGATAGGGATGAATCTGGGCCGAGGTTGAGCAGAGACGCCTCTCCGTCAAAATACTTGGCTAGGCCAAGCCCACCAGATACCGTCTTTGGGCCGCCTTTTCCGCTTGTTAAGTCGGGCAAATTCATGTGATCGACCATTTTCTGCCCTGCGGCCAAGAGGCCCTTGCTGAACTGATCGGCGCAATTGGGATTGGCATAATATAATAGAAATTTTGGGTTTACCGAGCTTACCGGGCCCAATTTCAACCAGGCCGTCAGGCTTCCCGTCTTTGGGTCATACGCCTCTATCTCGTGAGCCAGCTTGCCTCCCTTTGAGTCAAGAAAGAGAAGATCGCCGCCGTCATCGGTGGCGACATGACCGCCGAAGTTGACCGACCTCAAGTTCAAGTCGGATAACTCTATCGGCAGCAGCAGACCGGAATTGAAGCCCGTTATTTTCTTAAGATCGAGAATTATGCCCATCCGATGCTTCCAGCCTTTGCCATGCCAGGCTATGGGATCCGACTGGGCGGCCGATTTGAACGAGAGCGTAAGTGGCAGGGTTAGGGAGACGATTGTCAAGAGGGCGATGAGGGGTTTAACCTCTTTTCTACTTAAGATTTTCGAGTCGCAAAGAGCGCTTAACTTGACTTTAACGGCAGAGGCTGCTCTTTTTA